>NZ_JBHXTO010000213.1:0-10490 GCF_042677425.1 Streptomyces sp. NPDC127119
GAACTGCGCGAGCAACCCCCACCGGGCCCGCACCCGACAACGGACCCGCCTACTCCTCGCCCTCCTCGGAGAGGGGAGGGCGGCCTCGGCGGGGGAGGGGGCCCGTGCCGCCGGGGAGGCGGCCCGCCTCGCCCAGTGCCCGCCGCAACAGGAACTCGATCTGCGCGTTGGCCGAGCGCAGCTCGTCCCCGGCCCACCGCGCCAACGCCTCGTACACCAGCGGATCCAGCCGCAGCAGCACCTGCTTGCGCTGCTGCGGCGGCCGTCGCCGGGGCGGATCGGGGGGAGTCGGAGGGGCACTCTCCGGAGACGGGCTCACTGGTAGAGGGACCCCGTGTTCAGGACGGGCTGCGGCGCCCGGTCCCCGCACAGCACCACCATCAGATTGGACACCATCGCCGCCTTCCGCTCGGAGTCCAGCTCCACGATGTCCCGCTCGGAGATCCGCGCGAGCGCGGCCTCCACCATGCCGACCGCCCCGTCCACGATCTGGCGCCGCGCGGCGACGACCGCCCCCGCCTGCTGCCGCTGGAGCATCGCCGAGGCGATCTCGGGCGCGTACGCGAGATGCGTGAAGCGGGACTCGATGATCTGCACGCCCGCCGCGTCCACCCGCGCCCGCAGCTCGACCGCGAGCTTCTCGGTGATCTCCTCCGCGTTGCCCCGCAGGGACAGGCCCTCCTCGTCGTGGGCGTCGTACGGGTACTCGATGGCGATGTGCCGCACGGCCGCCTCGGTCTGCGTGGAGACGAACTCCAGGAAGTCGTCCACCTCGAAGCTCGCCTGCGCGGTGTCCTCGACGCGCCACACCACGACGGCGGCGAGTTCGATCGGGTTGCCGTAGGCGTCGTTGACCTTGAGGACGGCCGTCTCGTGATTGCGTACCCGCGTCGAGATCTTCGTGCGGGACGTGAGCGGGTTCACCCAGCGCAGCCCGTCCTCGCGGATCGTGCCGCGGTAGCGACCGAAGAGCTGGACGACGCGGGCCTCGCCGGGCGCCACCATGTTCAGACCGCACATGGCGATGAAGGCCGCGAGGCCGATCAGGATGCCGGCCACGATGAGCACGGCCTTGCCGCCGGTGGCGTCCACGGCGGTGGCGGAGACCACCAGAGCGGCGCCCAGCAGCAGTCCGAGGAGCCCGAGCAGCAGCGCGAGCCCGCCGCCGATGCTGTGCGCGGAGACCTCCCGTACGCGCGGGGCGGGCATCGCGGGTACGTCGGCGATGTCTGCCCCCGTTCCCGTTCCCGCGCCCGGTCCTGCCCCTGTTCCTGTCCCTGAGCCTGTGTCCGGAGAGTCGTGTGTGGACATGGGTGTTCCCCCGTTTCGTGGTGCTTTCGGCGTCGTCGTCCCGTGTGCGGACGCTCGGCTCGATCCATCCAAGCCTATCTAAGTGATATCACTTTACCCGTCACAGCAACCTTCCACTCCCGTGAATCGTCGGTTCCATAGGGGTGGGTGCTGATTCTCACGTCCGTAAAAGGCCGGATCGGCAGGCGTTTGTCCTCAGCTGCGGTGTTAGTTTGCTGAGCTGACCTGAGCGATGAACCTGTGAGACACGAGAGACGGAAGCGGAGCGGACGTATCCATGGGACGAGCGGATGAGAGACGAGCGCGGCAGCGCGGTGGACACCGCGGCGCGCCGAAACGCTCGTCCAAGGCGGAGGGCAAGACCGGCAAGAGCGGTATACGCCGGCTCTTCACCTGGAAGAAGATCCTCGGCACGTTCTTCGGTCTCTGCCTGCTCGGCATGGCCGCCTTCGTCGGGCTCTATCTGATGATCGACGTCCCCAAGGGGAACGCGGCGGCGGTGCAGCAGAGCAACATCTACAAGTACGCCAACGGCGACACGCTCGCCCGCGACGGTGAGGTCAACCGCGAGCTGGTCGACCTGGACCAGGTCTCCAAGGGCGTCCGGATGACCTTCGTCGCCGCCGAGAACAAGTCCTTCTACAAGGACTCCGGCGTCGACCTGAGGGGCACCGCCCGCGGTCTGCTGAACACCCTGTCCGGCAAGGGCAAGCAGGGTGGTTCGACGATCACCCAGCAGTACGTCAAGAACTACTACCTCACACAGGACCAGACCGTCACGCGCAAGCTGAAGGAACTGGTCATCTCGCTGAAGGTGGACCGCCAGCAGTCCAAGGACGACATCCTCGCGGGGTACATCAACACCAGCTACTACGGCCGCAACGCCTGGGGCATCCAGGCCGCCGCGCAGGCCTACTACCAGGTCGACGCGGACAGGCTCAGCGTCGCCCAGAGCGCGTATCTCGCCGCCCTGCTCCAGGCCCCGAGCCAGTACGACTGGGCGGTGGCGAGCGACACCAGCAAGAAGCTCGTCAAGAACCGCTGGAACTACGTCCTCGACAACATGGTCGAGGAGGGCTGGCTGGACTCCGCCAAGCGCGACGCCATGACGTTCCCCGTGCCGAAGGACCCCAAGGGCGCACCCGGCCTGGAGGGCCAGGCGGGCTACCTGGTGGAGGCCGCCAACTCGACGCTGGAGAAGCAGCTCGTCGAGGAGGGCACGGCCTCCGACATGGACGAGGCCGCGACGATGGTCAAGGCGGGCGGCTGGACCATCACGCTGAACATCGACAAGAAGAAGCAGGCCCAGCTGGAGAAGGCCGTCAAGGCCAGGCTCACCAGCAAGCTGGACGGGAAGAAGCGGGACGTCGACGCCGACATCCAGGCCGGCGCCGCCTCCGTCGACCCGAAGACGGGCCGGGTCCTGGCGATGTACGGCGGCGTGGACTACGTGAAGCACTTCACGAACAACGCCACGCGCCGCGACTACCAGCCCGCCTCCACCTTCAAGCCGGTCATCCTGGCCGCGGCCGTCGACAAGGACGCCACGACCCAGGACGACGACCCGATCGCGGCGAACACGATCTACGACGGCACCAGCAAGCGTCCCGTCCTCGACGACGGTACGAAGGTCGGCTTCTCCCCGCCGAACGAGGACGACGTCGACTACGGCGACGTCGACGTCCAGACCGCGATGAACAAGTCCATCAACTCCGTCTTCGCGCAGATGGGCGTGGACGTCGGCATGGACCAGGTCATGAAGACCGCGGGCGAGCTGGGCATGGACGTCGAGGGCGTCAAGTCGGTGCCCGCCCAGACCCTCGGCACGATGGGCGCGAGCCCGCTGGAGATGGCCGGGGTCTACGCGACCCTCGACAACCACGGCAAGAAGGTCACCCCGGCCGTCGTCAAGAAGGTCGAGCACAAGGACCGCGCGGTCAAGTTCCCCGACCCGATCGGCGATCAGGTCGTCAGCCGCGAGGCCGCCGACACCGTCACCTCGGTGCTCACGGGTGTGGTCGACGACGGTACGGCCCGGACGTCCGTGCGCGACAACCCGTCCCGGGGCGGGCAGCAGGTCGCGGGCAAGACGGGTACGTCCGACTTCAACAGGTCGGCCTGGTTCACCGGTTACACGCCGGACCTGGTCACCTCGGTCGGGATGTTCGGCGAGGACGCGAAGTCCCACGCGCAGGTGACGATGCAGGGGGCCACCGGCCTCCTGCCGGGCAAGGGCCGCGTCAACGGCGGTGGCTATCCCGCGCAGATCTGGGCGGCGTACACCTTCGACGCGATGGGTGACGTGACCAAGTTCGACCTGGACACGAAGCAGGGCGCGGCCGTCAAGCCGACCCTTACGCCGACGGTCACGCCCTCGACGACGGCCCCGTCCGTGGAGCCCTCCACCGAGGACCCGACGACGAAACCGCCGACGAGCACCTCGCCGCCGGAGTCCTCCCCCGAGGAAACCCCCACGGAGGAGGACCCCACCCCGACGACGAGCGCCCCGTCGTCCCCGGGCGGCATAGAACTCCCCCCGGACCCCGACGACCCCCAATCAAACGACTGACCTGCGGCCCCGGTGGGGGCCGGCCGCGCAGTTCCCCGCGCCCCCATGAGGGGCTGCGCCCCATCAGGGGCGCGGGGAACGGCGCAGTCTTTCGCCTTCAGGGGCGCGAGGAACTGCGCGCTCAGCCACGACGGACCCGCACTTCTCAGCGGCGCCCAGGCCCCTCCAGGGGCGCGGGGAACTGCGCGGCTGGCCACGACGGACCCGCAGCTTCCCACCGGCGTTCACGCCCCCCTGACCGCCTGGGCGATCCGGTCGCCGAGCGACTTGTCGACGTTGCGCCAATACTGGAACGCCCGCTCCAGCACAGGCGGTGAAACATCGGCCAACAGATGCCCGCTGACGTTCGCCACGAGCCGCTCACGCTGAGCATCATCGAGCACCTGCCGGACCATCGTCCCGGCCTGCCCGAAATCGTCGTCCTCGCGATGCCGTTTCGTCGCCTCGCGCACCAGCTCACCCGCGGTCTGCCAGCTCGCCGGCTCGCCGAACCGCTCGAAGTCGGCCGCGGGCCCGCCGTACGAGTTGGGCGCGTACGGCCGCGCCGCACCGGACGGCACGTACCGCATAGGCCCGTCCTTGGCGTACGAGTTCACCGCCGAGTGCGGCCGGTTGGGCGGCAGCTGCGCGTAGTTCGGCCCGATCCGGTACCGGTGGGTGTCCGGGTACGAGAAGAGCCGGCCGAGCAGCATCTTGTCCGGCGAGGGCCCGATGCCCGGCACCAGATTGGACGGCTCGAAGGCGGCCTGCTCGATGTGGACGAAGTAGTCCTCGGGGTTCTTGTCGAGGACCATCCGGCCGACGTCGATCAGCGGGTAGTCGCTGTGCGGCCACACCTTCGTCAGATCGAAGGGGTTGAAGCGGTAGTCCGCCGCGTCCTCGAACGGCATGACCTGGACCTTGAGGGTCCAGCTCGGCGCGTTCCCGGCCTCGATCGACTCGTACAGGTCGCGGCGGTGCTTGTCCGCGTCCGAACCGGCCAGCTCGTCGGCCTCGGCCTGGGGGAGGAACTCGATGCCCTGATCGGTCTTGAAGTGGTACTTCACCCAGAACCGCTCACCGCCGCCGTTGATCCACATGTAGGTGTGGGACGAGTAGCCGTTCATGTGGCGGTACGTCCTCGGGATGCCCCGGTCGCCCATCAGCCACGTCACCTGGTGCGCGGACTCGGGCGACAGCGTCCAGAAGTCCCACTGCATGTCGTTGCTGCGCAGCCCGGTCGCCGGATGGCGCTTCTGCGAGCGGATGAAGTCCTGGAACTTGATCGTGTCACGGACGAAGAAGACCGGCGTGTTGTTGCCGACCATGTCGTAGTTGCCGTGCTCGGTGTAGAACTTCAGCGCGAAACCGCGCGGGTCGCGCCAGGTGTCGGGGGAGCCCTGCTCACCCGCGACGGTGGAGAAGCGCGCCAGCATGTCCGTGCGCTTCCCGGGCTGGAAGAGGTCGGCCCGGGTGAACTGGCTGACGTCGTTGGTGACTTCGAAGAAGCCGTACGCGCCACTGCCCTTGGCGTGCACCACCCGCTCCGGTACCCGCTCCCGGTTGAACTGGGCCATCTTCTCGATGAGGTAATGGTCCTGGAGCAGGATCGGGCCGTCGGGTCCGACGGTGAGCGAGTGTTCGTCGCTCTCCACCGGAATCCCGACGTTGTTCGTGGTGTACGGAGCCTGGTCGGGTGCCTGCGTCACGAGCGTCCTCCCGTTCGAGAAGAGTCGATTGATCGCTTCGCTCACCCAGCAGTCAACTCCGCCGACGGGATGTCGGCAACATTTGGACGGGGTCCAATTCCGGTGGTGTTCCGGCTCGCTTTCGGGCTCGCTTTCGGGGTCGCCGGGTCACTGCCGGGGTGAGTGCAGCCTGGGTACCCCTCAGCTGTGGTTCAACTCGAACCAGACGACCTTTCCCGCACTGAGCCGGGTCGCACCCCACCGCCTGGCCAGCTTGTTCACCAGGTAGAGACCGCGTCCGCCCTCGTCCGTGGCGCGCGCCTGCCGCAGCCGGGGCAGCTGCGGGACGTCGTCGCCGACCTCGCAGCGCAGCACGTCGGTACGCAGCAGCCGCAGCGTGACGGGCCGTGACGCGTACCGCACGGCGTTGGTGACGACCTCGCTGACGAGCAGCTCCACGGAGTCCGTGAGCTCCTCCAGGTCCCAGCGGGACAGCGCCTTGCGGGCCAGCCGGCGGGCCCGGCCGGGCGCCGCGTCCTCGGGGTCGAGGTGCCACAGCGCGACATCGCTCGGCGCGATCCCGTCGAAGCGGGCGGCGAGCAGCGCGATGTCGTCGTCCCGGTCACCCGGGCCGAGCATGTCGAGCACCTCGTCGCACAGGGCTTCCAGGGGCGGCGGATGGTCCGGTCCGGTCAGCTGGGCGGTGGCGGCGATCCGCTCGCGCAGCTGCTCTATCCCGGTCCACACGTCACGCAGCCGCGACTCCACGAGCCCGTCGGTGTACAGCAGCAGTGTGGCGCCCGCGGGCGCGTCCAGCTCGACCGCCTCGAAGTCCACGCCCCCTACGCCGATGGGAGCACCCGGCGGTACGCGCAGTACCTCGGCGCGCCCGCCCAGATGCAGCAGTACGGGCGGGGGATGGCCCGCGTTGGCGATGGTGATGCGGTGCGCGACCGGGTCGTACACCGCGTACAGGCAGGTCGCCATGCGGTCGGTGCCCAGGCGCTGCGCCTGCTCGTCCAGGTGGTGCAGGACCTCCTGCGGCGGCAGGTCGAGCCCGGCGAGGGTCTGCGCGGTCGTGCGCAGCTGGCCCATGATCGCCGCGGAGGTCATGGAGTGGCCCATGACGTCACCCACGACGAGGGCGACCCGGCTGCCGGGCAGCGGGATCGCGTCGTACCAGTCGCCGCCCACCCGCGCGGTCTCGGCGGCCGGCAGATACCGGGACGCCAGCCGCACACCGGTCGGCCGGGGCAGGGTCTCGGGCAGCATCGTGCGCTGCAGTTCGTCCGCGATGTACGCCTCGCGCCCGTACAGCACCGCCTTGTCGATGCCGAGCGCGCTGTGCGTGGCGAGCTGCGCCGCGACCAGCAGGTCGTCGGTCTCGAAGGCGGGCCGGTCGGGGCGGCGCAGGAACAGCGCGGCCCCGATCACGCGCCGCCGGCCGCGCAGCGGCGCGAGGATCGCGCGCTGGCCGCCGGGCACGCTCAGGTCGTCGCCGATCAGCTCGGGCAGCGCGGCCCGTGCGGCGGGCGCGTCCGCGAAGACGGGCCGTACCCCGCGCAGCACCTCGTTCAGGGCGCCACCGGGCCGTACGGTGCACAGCTCGGCGGTGATGCCCAGGTCCGGCTCGGGCTGCAGCGCGGGCAGCAGGAAGCCCTCGGTGTCCCGGTCCTCGGGGATCCGGTCCGTGCGCCGCAGCCGCAGCACGACGGGCCCGGTGGGCCGCTCGTCGCCCACCGGCAGCGGATCGCGCAGATAGACGAGGATCGCGTCCGAGAAGGTCGGCACGGTGGCCCGGCACAGGCCCATCACGATCTCGTCGAGGTCGATGCCGCGGGCGATCCGCCGGGTGGCGGCGCCCACGAAGCGCAGCCGGTCGCCGTCCCGGCGCATGGGCATGGGCGCGCCGGGCGCCGGGCTCTGTCCCGTACGCCGGTCCTTGCCGCCCAGGTGGACGGCGGCCTCCGTGCCGGACCCGCCGCCCAGGGACTCGGGCCGCGGCCGGTGCGGATCGGGTTCGCCGGCCGGTTCGGTGGCCGACGGCTGGGAGTGCTCGGGCCCGGAACCGGCGGGCGCGCCCGTGGCGGCGGACTGTGCGTCCGCGGTCACGGGTGTGCCGATCGGGCCCTGGCCGTCGGGAACGGGCATGCCGACGGCCCCCGGGGTGTCGGGGGTGTCGTCAGGCCGTCCCTGCGCCGGTAAACCGGGTGAGCCCTGTGCGGGCGGCTCCGGGGTGCGCAGAAGCGCCCCGCGAGGGTCCGCGGGGGCCGTCGGCCTGGCAGCGCTTGGCTGTCGGCGCTCATGGGAGGTGGGGTGCTCCGTCACGCGTGTCGAATCCATCCGTCCGGTGCTGCGCGCCGTGCGTGCAGTTCGTCCCGCAGAGAGCCCGATACCCGGAATGCGTGCCCCAGGAACGGAATCCCCGCGTGATCAGACAGCCTCTCAGAAGAATGACCTTCGGACACCGGCGGGAACGGTCTGATTCGCCGGCGCCGGGCCGTACCGCTGTGACCCTCGTACCCCACGCTCACGTCCTGCCGCCCCTCGGTGACGTTCGGTCAAGCCCAGCGCTTTGTGCGGGAGTTGCCGTGGCGCACCCGCCCGCCGCCCGACCATCACTCCTCAACGACGGTGTCGCGCACCGACCCTGACTGTTCGTTCGCGTTGCGGAGGACGATCCTACGGTTCTACCACGGGGGCGTATCAAGGGTCTCATGTGGACACGTGCGCCGGTGTGCGATCCCAGTCGTCGGGCAGGGACGGTACGGACCAGGCGGGATCGGGGCGCCAGTGCTGCCAGCCGTCCGAGAACGGCGGACCCCAGCGGCGGATCACCTCCACCGCGGCACGTCCGGCCTCGCTCACGCGCGCGGCCAGCCGTTCGTCCATCAGGCCGTCCCGCTGGGCCTGCGCGAACTCGTCCTCGTCGCGCCAGCCCCAAGTCCGGTCCGGATGTACCGAGATGTCCAGGAAGTGGTCCTCGGAGTCGACGCCGCCGGCCCATCTGGCCAGCGGTTCCTCCAGGTTGACGTACCAGTTCTTGAACTGCCAGCCAGGCTCCCAGAACAGCCACACCGACCAGGGTTCGCCGGGCCGCGCCAGCTTCAGTACGCCCGTGCCGAACCAGCGGTCGCGCTGCACGGTCCGCGGCTTGGTGTAGCGGGACTCCAGCGGCTCCGCGTGCACGGACGTGCCGTCCGTGAGGACGGGCTTCACGCACTCCGTCCCCGGGGCCAGCCACACGGCGAGCAGGTCGCCGTCGTCCCGCACGACGGTCACGGGACGCGCGATGTGGACGTGATCGCCGGCGTTCTCCCGGTACCGCCACAGGATCTGACTCCCGGGGTTCCAGTACGCCGCCGAACCGCCCGCTTCCACGTGTGTCACCGCTCCACCCTCTGCCATGAACAGATATTAGGTGCCCAGGGCATACGACGCTGCGGTAAGCGCCATGGTTCGCCTGCTCGCCGGACGACGTTACGGCCTTGTCATCCGCAGGACATCCAGGGCCTCGTCCAGTTGCTCCCGGGTGAGGTCGCCGCGCTCCACGTACCCCGATTCCAGGACGACCTCGCGGATGGTCCTCCGCTCGGCCAGCGCCTTCTTGGCGACCTTGGCGGCCTCCTCGTACCCGATGTACTTGTTCAGCGGGGTCACCACCGACGGCGACGACTCGGCGTACTCGCGGGCCCGCTCGCGGTTGGCCGTGATGCCGTCCACGGTCCGGTCGGCGAGCAGCCGGGAGACGTTGGCGAGCAGCCGCACGGACTCAAGGACGTTCTTCGCGATGACCGGCAGCATGACGTTCAGCTCGAAGTTGCCGGAGGCTCCGGCGACACCGATCGTGGCGTCGTTCCCGACCACCTGCGCGGCCACCATCAGCACGGCCTCGGGAATCACCGGATTCACCTTGCCGGGCATGATCGAGGAACCCGGCTGCAGATCGGGCAGATTGATCTCCGCGAGCCCCGTACGCGGTCCGGAGGCCATCCACCGCAGATCGTTCGCGATCTTCGTGAGCCCCACGGCGATGGTCCGCAGCTGCCCGCTGGTCTCGACGATCCCGTCCCGCGCGCCCTGCGCCTCGAAGTGGTCGCGCGCCTCGGTCAGCGGCAGCCCGGTGGTGCGCGCGACCTCGGCGATCACCGCGCCGGAGAACCCGGGCGGCGTGTTGATCCCGGTCCCGACGGCCGTTCCCCCGAGCGGCAGCTCGGCGAGCCGCGGCAGGGAGGCCTCCAGCCGCTCGATCCCGTACCGCACCTGGGCCGCGTACCCGCCGAACTCCTGGCCCAGCGTCACCGGCGTGGCGTCCATCAGATGGGTCCGGCCGGACTTCACCACATCGGCGAACTCCTCGGACTTCCTGGACAGCGCGGCGGCGAGATGGTCGAGCGCCGGGACGAGATCACGGGTGACGGCGGCGGTCGCGGCGATGTGGAGGGACGACGGGAAGACGTCGTTGCTGGACTGCGAGGCGTTCACGTGGTCGTTCGGGTGTACGTCCCTGCCGAGCCGTTCCGTCGCCAGCGTGGCGAGGACCTCGTTGGTGTTCATGTTGGACGAGGTCCCCGACCCCGTCTGGAAGACGTCCACGGGGAACTCCGCGTCCCACTTCCCGTCCGCGACCTCGGCCGCCGCCTCCTGGATGGCCTCCGCGACGTCCTTGTCCAGCACCCCGAGGCCCGCGTTCACCTTGGCCGCCGCCGCCTTGATCCTGGCCAGTGCCTCGATGTGGGCGCGCTCCAGACGCTGCCCGGAGATGGGGAAGTTCTCGACGGCGCGCTGGGTCTGGGCCCGCCACTTCGCGTCCGCGGGGACGCGGACCTCGCCCATGGAGTCGTGTTCGATGCGGTAGTCGGTCATAGCAGGTATATCGCCCCCGCCGCCCCTGCCCATTCCCGTCACTGACTCGGGGGCCGGCCCCCCAACCCCCGGTCCTC
>NZ_JBHXTO010000214.1:0-10394 GCF_042677425.1 Streptomyces sp. NPDC127119
GGGGCGCCCCCTCAGGGGCGCGGGGAACTGCGCAATCGTTGAGGGCGCGAGGACCGACGCGACCAGCCCCCACCGGACCCGCCTTCCAGGGGCGCGGGGAACGGCGCAATCTTTTAAGGGGCGCGGGGAACTGCGCGGCCAGCCCCCACCGGCCCGCAGCCAAGGCGCAACCTCCTCCCTGGGCGAGGCGGAGCCCCCGTCACGCGTCGGCCGACGCCAGCCACAGGTCAGGGCCGAAGACCTCGTAGTGGACGTCGGCCGGAGAGACCCCCTTCTCCAGGAGTTGCCCGCGCACCGCCCGCATGAACGGCAGCGGCCCACACAGATACGCCCGAGTACCCGGCGCGATCACCACTCCGGAGAGGTCGACCAGCCCCGCACGGTCGACCGGATGCCCGGCCGCCGCCCCCCGCTCGTACCAGAAGCACGCCACCCCGTCGGCGAGCTTCGACACGTACCCCTCATGCTCCTCGCGCAAGGCGTGCTCCCCCGGGGACCGGTCGGCGTGCACCACGGTCACCGCCCCCCGATGCCCGTCCGCCACGAGCTGCTCCAGCATGGCGAGAATCGGCGTGACACCGATACCGGCGGACGCCAGAAGCACCGGCGTGAGCGGCCCGGCGTCGAGGACGAGATCCCCGTACGGCGCGGACACTTCGAGCGTGCTGCCGACCCGTACGCGCGCGTGGAGGTGGTTGGAGACCTCCCCGTCGGGCGCGCCCCCGCCGTGCACCCGCTTCACGCCGATCCGCCGTACGGACGAGCCGGCCGCGCCGATGAGGCTGTACTGGCGGGTCTGGAGGGCCCCGTCAGGCAGTTCGACGCGTACGGAGACGTACTGGCCGGGCCGGAACGCGGGCGCGGGGGAGCCGTCGGCCGGGCGGATCAGGAAGGTGGCCACGTCCGCGGTCTCCTCGACGCGCTCGACGACTTCCCAGGTCCGCCGCCCGCCCGGGCCGTCGACGCCGTCCGCCTCGCTCGCCGCGTACAGCCGCTTCTCGATGGCGATGAGCGCGTTCGCCATCAGCCAGTAGACCTCGGTCCAGGCGGCGGCGACCCGAGGGGTGATCGCCTCGCCGAGGACGCCGGTGATGGCGGCGAAGAGGTACTTGTGGACGACCGGGTACTGCTCGGGGGCGATGCCCAGGGACGCGTGCTTGTGAGCGATGCGGTTGAGCATCGCGTCGGGCCGGACGTCCGGCCGCTCGACGAGCCTGGCGGCGAAGGCGGCGAACGCGCCCGCCAGGGCCTGACGCTGGGTGCCGGAGGACTGGTTGCCGCGGTTGAAGAGGTCGCGCAGCAGCTCGGGGTGGGCGGCGAAGAGGCCTGCGTAGAAGCGGTCGCTGATCTCTCCCAGGGCCCCGCCGACGGCGGGAAGGGTGGCGCGGACGGTGGCGGCGGACTGCTCGGTCAGCATCGGGGCTCCTCAAGCTCGACTGCCCGCACGGTATTAAAACTTGCATCTCAAATGCAAGTTATAGAGGGGCGTCTGTGCGTGTGGGGAAGGTGACGGAGAGACGCCAGTGGTCGGCCATTTCATGTGCGCCGCTCAGCGGGCAAGATGGGCGTCAGCGCAGTACACCTGCCGTGTGCGAGGCGTTCGGGCGGAGGTCGGCCGGACGATCGGGGCCCGCAACGCGCATGAAATGCTGATGTGGTGTGATGCGCAGGTGCCCGACCGCCTCCCTGGGACGGGAGCAGGCGGCCTGACCAGCAAGATTGGGTGGAAGCGGAAGATGGACAAGCAGCAGGAGTTCGTGCTCCGTACTTTGGAAGAGCGCGACATCCGTTTCGTACGCCTGTGGTTCACGGACGTGCTGGGCTTCCTCAAATCGGTGGCCGTGGCCCCGGCGGAGCTGGAACAGGCCTTCGACGAGGGCATCGGTTTCGACGGATCGGCCATCGAGGGCTTCGCCCGCGTCTACGAGTCCGACATGATCGCCAAGCCGGACCCGTCGACCTTCCAGGTGCTGCCGTGGCGGGCCGAGGCCCCCGGCACCGCCCGGATGTTCTGCGACATCCTGATGCCGGACGGCTCGCCGTCCTTCGCGGACCCGCGGTACGTGCTGAAGCGGGCGCTGGCGAAGGCCTCCGACCAGGGCTTCACCTTCTACACGCACCCGGAGATCGAGTTCTTCCTGCTGAAGGACAAGCCGACGGACGGCTCGCGGCCGACCCCGGCCGACAACTCCGGCTACTTCGACCACACCCCGCACAACGTCGGCATGGACTTCCGCCGCCAGGCGATCACCATGCTGGAGTCGATGGGCATCTCGGTCGAGTTCTCGCACCACGAGGGCGCGCCGGGCCAGCAGGAGATCGACTTGCGGTACGCGGACGCGCTGTCCACGGCCGACAACATCATGACGTTCCGGCTGGTCATGAAGCAGGTGGCGCTGGAGCAGGGCGTGCAGGCGACGTTCATGCCGAAGCCGTTCAGTGAGCACCCGGGCTCGGGCATGCACACGCACCTCTCCCTCTTCGAGGGCGACCGCAACGCGTTCTACGAGTCGGGCTCCGAGTACCAGCTCTCCAAGGTCGGCCGCTCCTTCATCGCGGGCCTGCTGAAGCACTCGGCGGAGATCGCCGCGATCACCAACCAGTGGGTCAACTCGTACAAGCGCATCTGGGGCGGCTCCGAGCGCACCGCGGGCGCGGGCGGCGAGGCACCCTCGTACATCTGCTGGGGCCACAACAACCGCTCGGCCCTGGTCCGCGTACCGATGTACAAGCCCGGCAAGACGGGTTCGGCGCGGGTGGAGGTCCGCTCGATCGACTCGGGCGCGAACCCCTACCTGACGTACGCGGTCCTGCTGACCGCCGGCCTCAAGGGCATCGAAGAGGGTTACGAGCTGCCGCCGGGCGCCGACGACGACGTGTGGGCCCTCTCCGACGCGGAGCGCCGCGCGATGGGCATCGAGCCGCTGCCCCAGAACCTGGGCGAGTCCCTCTCCCTGATGGAACGCAGCGAACTGGTCGCCGAAACGCTCGGCGAGCACGTCTTCGACTTCTTCCTGCGCAACAAGCGCCAGGAGTGGGAGGAGTACCGCTCCGAGGTCACCGCGTTCGAACTGCGGAAGAACCTGCCGGTGCTGTAGGAACTGCGGGCGGGTCGCGTGAGCGGCCGGCTGCTTGAACCACGTGAAACGTGAACCACTCGGGGCCGACGGTCGTGGACCGTCGGCTCCGACTGGTTTTCCGGGAGACGTGGGTCACACGGGTGCGTGTCACAGGGCGTCGGGCTGTCTCGTCTCAGGGGTGTAGGTCCCGACGAGCACCGAGGAGTCGTGATGGACGCTCGACTGAACTATTTCGCCAGTCCGATGGCCGGGAAGGCTCTCAAGTACTTCATGTCGGCGGGCAAGGCGCTCAAGGAGTCGCCGTTGCCGGTCGTGACGCAGGAGTTGGTGGCCCTGCGGGTGAGTCAGATCAACGGGTGCGCCGCCTGCCTCGACATGCACACCAAGGAGGCCGCCGCTGCCGGGGAGAGCGCCGTGCGGCTCAGTCTCGTGGCGGTCTGGCGGGAGGCCACCGTCTTCACCGAGGCCGAGCGGGCCGCGCTGGAGCTGGCCGAGCAGGGGACCCGGGTCGCGGACGCGGCCGACGGGGTCAGCGACGAGG
Source organism: Streptomyces sp. NPDC127119 (assembly GCF_042677425.1). Taxonomy (NCBI): domain Bacteria; kingdom Bacillati; phylum Actinomycetota; class Actinomycetes; order Kitasatosporales; family Streptomycetaceae; genus Streptomyces; species Streptomyces sp. NPDC127119. The sequence goes on from NZ_JBHXTO010000214.1 coordinate 3,622, forward strand.
TCTGGGCGCGTGCCGCCAAGCATTACGACGAGGAGCAGCTCACCGCCCTGGTGATCCTGGTGTCCTTCATGAACACGGTGAACCGGCTGAACATCATCACCCGGCAGCCCGCCGGTGACTACAAGGCCGGCCAGTTCCACTGAGCGGAGACGGGGAAGGGAGTCGGCGTGAGCAAGGTCGAGGAGTTCGAGGAGCTGCGTCCCCTGCTGTTCTCGATCGCCTATCGCATGCTGGGCAGCGTGAGTGAGGCCGAGGACGCGGTCCAGGAGACCTGGCTGCGCTTCGACGGCTCCGCGACCCGGCCCACGTCGGCCAAGGCCTTCCTGTCGGCCACGGTGACCCGAATCTCGATCGACGTACTGCGTTCCGCGCGGGTGCGGCGCGAGGAGTACGTCGGGCCGTGGTTCCCCGAGCCGCTGCTCACCGACCCCTACCAGGACCCGGCCCGCTCGGCGGAACTGGCCGACTCGGTGTCGATGGCCGCGCTGCTGCTCCTGGAACGGCTCAGCCCGCTGGAGCGGTCCGTGTTCGTGCTGCGCGAGGTGTTCGGCTTCGGCTTCGACGAGGTCGCCGCGGCGGTGGGGCGGTCGGAGGCGGCCTGCCGGCAGCTGCAGGTACGGGCGCGGCGGCACATGCGGGCCGGACAGCCACGGTTCGAAGCGGACCGTCAGGAGCGGGAGGAACTGGCGACCCGGTTCTTCGGCGCCCTGCGCGAGGGTGACGTCGACGGTCTGCGGGATCTGCTCGCCGCCGACGTGTCGATGGTCGGGGACGGCGGTGGCAAGGCACCGCAGCTGGCCAGAGCCGTCGTCGGCGCCGAGAACGTGGCCCGGCTGCTCGCCTCCGTCTTCCCCCACATGGCCCGGATCGACGTCACCTTCGAGCCCCACGAGGTCAACGGCCGCCCCGGCGCGGTCTTCCGCGACCGGGACGGCAAGGTGCTCCACATCCTGGCCCTTGAGGTGCTCGACGGGCGCATCCACACCATCCGCTCGGTGATCAACCCCGACAAGCTCGGCCACCTCGGGCCGGTCGCCGACGCGTGGGCCGTCGACCGCGAGGTCAAGCGGGCCCGCCGCCAAGCCAATTGAGCGATCGATCGACCCGTACGCGGGCTCAGCGTACGGGCTCACTCTGTGGACAGTATGCGTAACCCTCCGTGACCATGGGTGGGTTGGCGGTGTTGGCGGGGTGGACGGGTCGATGGGTGCGGGTGAACGGAGGGCCTGGCATGGCGGACGGTACGGGTGGGGTGGGCGCCCCTCTTGGCTGTGGTGGCGGCGAACCGGAGGTGTCCGACAGCCTCAAGACGTTCGGCGAGGTGGTCAAGGCCTTCCGGAAACGGGCCCGCCTCACGCAGGAGGAGTTCGCGCCCAGAGTGCGGTACTCGGCGCCGACCGTGGCCTCCATCGAACAGGGCCGCCGGTTACCGCCGCCGGACTTCGTCGAGCGGGCGGAGGAAGTGCTCGACGCGTTCGGGGCGTTGCGGGGGGCCGCACGGCATCTGTCGCGGCAACCGGGGCTGGCCAGTTGGTTCCGCCAGTGGGCCCGCCTGGAGGAGACGGCGGTGAGTCTCTACACGTACGAATGCCGCCTGATCCCCGGGCTGTTGCAGACCGAGGCGTATGCGCGCACGCTGTTCGTGAACCAGCTGCCTCCATTGGGCGACGACCAGATCGAGGCCCAGTGGGCGGCACGGTCGGAACGCCAACGGCTGCTGCGGGAGCGGCCGAACACGGCGTTCAGCTTCATCCTGGAGGAGCATTTGTTCCTCCGGAGGACGGGCGGGGTGGAGGTGACGCGAGCGTTGATCGACCACGTGCTGGAGCTGGCTGAGCTGCGCAATGTTGAGGTGCAGGTGATGCCGGTGATGCGACAGGCGCATGCGGGCCTGGACGGCCCGATGCAACTGCTGGAGACGCCGGGGAACCGATGGGTCGCCTACAACGAGGGCCAACGCGGAGGTCTGTTCGTCTCGGATGCGAAGGAGATCAGCGTTCTGCATATGCGATATGCCAGGATGCGATCGCAGGCTCTCATCCTCGAAGACTCCGTGAGCCTGTTGCAGCGGATGCGGGGAGAGCTATGAACATCACTGACCTGGCTTGGTTCAAAAGCAGCTACAGCAGTGGCGGTGATGGCGACTGCGTCGAGGTCGCCCTGTCCTGGCGCAAGTCCAGTCATAGCAGCACCGGTTCTGGCGACTGCGTCGAGATGGCCGTCTGCCCGGATCTCGTCCACGTGCGTGACTCCAAGGCGCAGGCAGGTCCCCAGTTTGCCGTCACCCCCAGCGCCTGGACCAGCTTCCTGGCGTATGCGGCCAGCGGCTGACGTCGGCCGGTCCAGGCGCTCGGGCCGGGGGGCTACTGCTGTTCCGCCTGGTCCGCCAGCAGTCGATGCAGCGGCTTCGCCGCTCGTTCGCGGTACTCCTGGATCGCCCAGCCGTTGCCGTCCGGGTCGGTGAAGTGCATGAACGTGCCGCCGTCCTGGGGCGCGTACGCGACGGGCTCGCTGAGTTCCAGGCCCCGCGCGGTCAGCTCCTCGTACGCGGCCTTGGCGTCCGCGACGACCAACTGCATGCCGTGGTACGTGCCCGGCTGCGGGGTGCCCGACGGGATCGGCACGCCCTTGGCGAGCGCGATCGAACAGCCGGACCCGGGAGGCGTCAACTGGACCACCCGCGCGCCCGGCATCACCTCCGTGTCGATGTCGACGTGGAAGCCCACCTTGTCCTCGTAGAAGGCCTTCGCCCGGTCGATGTCGGTGACCGGCAGCATGATCACTTCAAGGGCCATGTCCATGGAACGACTCCTTTGTCGTACGTCAGGCGAACCGCCAGCGCGTCTGGCTGAACGGCTCCCCCTTACCGAAGCCGAAAACGGTCCCGGGCGCCACTGAGAAGACAAGGGCATTCCCGGCACCATGGTGGAAGTGGCCGTTCCGCACCTCGAAGTGCCAGAAACCGCCGTACTTGCGCTCCCATGCGTCGGCCAGGCCCCGCAGCCTGTCGTCGTCGGAGACGCGGACCGCTTCGCCCTCCACCACGACGTCGTATCCCTTGTCCCAGGTGTTGGTGCCGGTGGTCAGTACGACGTGCGGGTTCAGTGCCAGGTTGCGCGCCTTGCGTTCCTCGGGGCCGGTGCAGAAGTGCAGCGCGCCCTGCGACCACACCGCGGGCAGCGGCGTCACGTGCGGGCGGCCGTCGGGCCGTACCGTCGAGATCCAGAACAACTCCGCCTCGGAGAGCAGGGTTTCGGCCTCCGGCCAGGGCCGTGCGGTGGCGGCCTCATTGCTGTATCGGACATCCAGTTCGGACCGTGGTTCCAAGCGTGTTCTCGACCGTTGTTCCATGAGCGCTCCTCCAGGGCCTGACGGACTGGGAAGGTCTTCCTGTGAGGGCAGACCCCGCCCGGCGGTGAAAATCTCGGCCGGGTCGTCGGCGGGTCGCCGTGGGGGCGTGGGCCGGCCGTCGAAACCCCCCCGTCCGCGTCCAGGCGCTTCCCCGCGGCTCTGCGGTTAGGCTCAAGCCGTACGACCTTGATCGCGTGGGTGGCATCCGGTGGGTGGCGGCGCGCGAGGTGACATCGCGGGGGACGACGGAGGCCGGGATGACGGTGCCGGGGCGCAGGAGCAGTACCTTCTCTCGGCTGCTGCGGCACGGTTTCACCGATCCGTCGGGCGCCGAGCGGCTGCTCGACAGCCCGCAGCTCGCCGCCGTGACGAACGACCCGGTGCTGCTCGACGCGCTCGGCGCCACCGCCGACCCGGATCTGGCGCTCCTCGGGCTCGTCCGGATCGTCGAGGCGCAGGACAGCGACACGGGGCGGCGCGAACTGCTCGACACGCTGATCGCGGCCAAACCGCTGCGCGACCGGCTGCTCGGGGTGCTCGGCGCCTCCGACGCGCTCGGCGACCATCTCGCGCGTCACCCGCTCGACTGGCAGGCCCTCGTCACCTACGAGCCGCAGGACCTGCATCCCGGCGTCGCGGAGTTCGAACGCGGGCTCGCCGAGGCGGACGACCCCGTGTCGCTGCGGGTCGCCTACCGGCGGTGCCTGCTGTCCATCGCCGCCCGTGACGTGTGCGGGACCACCGACGTCACACAGGCCGCGGCCGAGCTGGCCGACCTCGCGACCGCCACCCTGCGCGCCGCGCTCGCCCTCGCCCAGGCCGCCGCGCCCGAGGACGCCGGGATGTGCCGGCTCGCGGTGATCGCGATGGGCAAGTGCGGCGGCCACGAGCTGAACTACGTGTCGGACGTCGACGTCATCTTCGTCGGGGAGCCCGCCGAGGGCACCGACGCGGCCGACGAGGACAAGGCGATGCGGGCCGCCACCCGGCTCGCGGCCCATCTGATGAGGATCTGCTCGGAGACCACCGTCGAGGGGTCCATCTGGCCCGTCGACGCCAACCTGCGCCCCGAGGGCCGCAACGGCCCGCTCGTACGCACCCTCAGCAGCCACCTCGCCTACTACCACCGCTGGGCCAAGACCTGGGAGTTCCAGGCCCTGTTGAAGGCGCGGGCCGTCGCGGGGGACCTCGAACTGGGCGAGGAGTACGTCTCCACGCTGGCCCCCCTCGTCTGGCAGGTCGCCGAGCGGGACAACTTCGTCGCCGATGTGCAGAAGATGCGGCGGCGCGTCGTCGAGAACATCCCGCCCGCCGAGATCGAACGGGAACTGAAGCTCGGCCCCGGCGGACTGCGGGACGTCGAATTCGCCGTACAGCTCCTGCAGTTGGTGCACGGACGCGTGGACACCTCGCTGCGCAGCGGGACCACGCTGGACGCCCTGAAGGCCCTGGCGGCGGGCGGGTACGTGGGACGCGTCGACGCCGTGCAGTTCGACGAGGCGTACCGATTCCTGCGGTCCATGGAGCACCGCATACAGCTCTTCCGGCTGCGGCGTACGCACCTGGTGCCCGAGGACGACGCCGATCTGCGGCGCATCGGACGGTCGCTCGGGCTGCGGACCGACCCGGTCAAGGAACTGAACCGGGAGTGGAAGCGGCACGCCGGGGTGGTGCGGCGGCTGCACGAGAAGCTGTTCTACCGGCCGCTGCTCGATGCCGTCGCCCAACTCGCGCCAGGCGAAGTCAAGTTGAGCCCGGGAGCGGCACGGGAGCGACTGGTCGCCCTCGGCTACGCGGACCCGGCCGCCGCGCTGCGCCACCTGGAGGCGCTGGCCTCCGGCGTCTCCCGCAAGGCCGCCATCCAACGCACCCTGCTGCCCGTCCTGTTGGGCTGGTTCGCCGACTCCGCAGACCCCGACGCGGGACTGCTCAACTTCCGCAAGGTCTCGGACGCGCTCGGCAAGACCCCCTGGTACCTGCGGCTGTTGAGGGACGAGGGGGCCGCCGCCGAGAACCTGGCCCGCGTCCTGTCCGCCGGACGGCTCGCCCCCGACCTCCTGATGCGGGCGCCCGAAGCCGTGGCCCTGCTCGGCAACGGGTCCAGCGGCGGCCTCGTGTCCCGCACCCGCGCCCACCTGGAGCAGGAGATCCTCTCCGCGGTGGGCCGGGCCGGCAAGGGGGAGGCCGCGGTCACCGCGGCACGTGGCGTACGACGCCGGGAACTCTTCCGTACGGCCGCCATCGACATCGTCAGCTCCTACGGCACCGAGGAGACGCCCGCCAACGCCGACCAGGGCGCGCTCGTCGACCTCGTCGGAGGCGCCATCTCCGACCTCACGGCGGCGACCCTCGCCGGCACCCTGCGGGCCGTCGTCCGCGACGGCTGGGGCGAGACCCTGCCCACCCGCTTCAGCGTCATCGGCATGGGCCGCTTCGGCGGCCACGAACTGGGTTACGGGTCCGACGCCGACGTGCTCTTCGTGCACGAACCCCGGGAGGGCGTGGGCGACGAGGAGGCCGCGCGGGCCGCCAGCGCCGTCGTCTCCGAGATGCGCAGACTGCTGCAGATCCCCAGCGCCGACCCACCGCTGCTCATCGACGCCGACCTGCGCCCCGAAGGCAAGTCCGGGCCGCTCGTACGGACACTGAAGTCGTACGAGGCCTACTACCGGCGCTGGTCGCTGGTGTGGGAGTCGCAGGCCTTGCTGCGGGCCGAGGTCGTCGCGGGCGACGAGGAGTTGGGGCGCCGGTTCCTCGACCTCGCCGATCCGCTGCGGTACCCGGCGGAAGGGCTCGGGGAGGACGCCGTACGGGAGATCCGGCGGCTCAAGGCGCGGATGGAGACCGAGCGGATGCCGCGAGGGGCGGACCCCACGCTGCACACCAAGCTCGGGCGGGGCGGGCTGTCCGACGTGGAGTGGACCGTGCAGTTGCTGCAGCTGCGGCACGGGTGGGCGGAGCCGGGGCTGCGGACGACCCGTACGCGGGAGGCGCTCGCCGCGGCGTGTGCGGCCGAGCTGATCGCCGGGGAGGACGCGGCGATCCTGGACGAGGCGTGGGTGCTGGCCACGCGGGTGCGGAACGCTGTGATGCTGGTGCGGGGGCGGGCGGGGGACACGTTTCCCTCCGACGGGCGGGAGTTGGCGGCGGTGGGTCGTTATCTGGGGTACGGCCCCGGGCATGTGGGGGACATGCTCGACGACTATCGGCGTACGACGCGGCGGGCGCGGGCGGTCGTGGACGAGTTGTTCTACGGGGCGTAGCGATACCCACGGACTTTTCTCGCCCCCGCCGCCCCTACCCGTTCCGTCACTGCATGGGGGCTGCGCCCCCTCGCCCCCCCTTTGTCCTCAAACGCCGGACGGGCTGAAAGATTCGCGGGCGGGCTGGAGACCTTCGGCCGCCCGGGGACATCTCAGCCC
>NZ_JBHXTO010000215.1:0-10216 GCF_042677425.1 Streptomyces sp. NPDC127119
CCCCTAGGGGGGTGGGGGGCTGGGGCGCAGCCCCGCCCCTCAGGGGCGCGGGGAACGGCGCGGCCAGCGCCCACGGGCCCGCACTTGGCCACCGGCCGGTCTTTGAGGGGCGCGGGGAACGGCGCGGCCAGCCCCCACCGGCCCGCACCTGACCACCGGCCCGTCTTTCAGGGGTCGGGGGACGGCGCGAGCACCCCCACCGGCCCGTCAATCCTCCAGCTGCGCCGGCAAGGCGTCCGCGTGGGTCACGATCAGGCCCGACACCGCTCGCGTCAGAGTGACGTACAGGCGCCGCAACCCCGTCCGTTCGTCCGGTTCACCGTCGACGACGGCCTGGGGTTCGTCCAGGACCACGTAGTCGTACTCCAACCCCTTCGCGAGCGACGCAGGCACCAGCGTCAGCCGGGCGGAGGCGGTCGTCTCCTCGCCGGGAGCGAGATGGTCGAGCCCCGCCTTCGCCAGCGCCTCGGCCAGCACCGGCACCCGCCCGTCCGCGGCGATCAGCCCCACAGACCCCTCCCGCGCAAGCAACTCCTCGCAGGCCGAAACCACTTCGGCGGCAGTGGTGTCCACGGCAGCCTCGCGGACCGCGCGGACCTCGAAGAACCCCGGGTTCTCCCGGACCGACGCCACCGGCGCCAGCCCCGGCGCGATGTACGGAAGCAGCCGGGACGCGTACGTGATCACGTCGGTCGGGACGCGGAAACCGGCCGTCAGTTCCTCCACCACCGCCTCCGACTTCCCCAGGTGCGCCAGCGCCTCCTCCCAGCTCCGCGTCGCCCACGGCGTCGTACCCTGCGCGAGATCCCCGAGCACGGTCGCCGAACCGGTCGTGCAGCGCCGCCCCACCGCCCGGTACTGCATCGGCGACAGGTCCTGCGCCTCGTCGAGCACCACATGTCCGAGGGAGTGCGTGCGCTGTACGAGGTCGGTGGCCTCGTCGATCAGCACGGCGTCCGCGGCGGCCCACTTGACGGACTTCACCGACCGGACGGGCTTCGCCCAGCGGATCGTCTCCTGCTCCTCCTCCGTGAGGACACCCTCCGCGTGCAGCGCCAGGAAGTCCGCGTCCGAGAGCAGCCGGAAGACCAGCTTCGCCGGGTCCACCGGCGGCCAGATCGCCTTGACCGCCGCCTTCACCGCGGGGTTGCGGGCGACGGCGTCCTGCACCCGGTCGTCCGGTGCCTCGCCGGACCGTTCCATCTGCACCAGCACGGCGTGCGCGATGCGCTGTGGCAGGGCTTCGCGGGCGGCGCCGTACCGGATGTCCCGGTCCAGCAACTCCTGCACGATGGAGGTCAGTTCGTACTCCGGTACGCGCCAGCGCCGGGAGCCGCGGACCACGACGACCTGCTCGGTGGGCAGGGTCACGTGTGCGCGGACCGCCCGGCGCAGTACCTCGGCCATCCGTGCGTCGCCCTTCAGGACGGCGGTCGCCGCCTCGTCCGCGCCCCGCACCTCGACGTGCGCGACCAGGTCGGCGACGGTGGCCTGCTTGACCTCCAGTTCGCCCAGTGCGGGCAGCACCTGTTCGATGTAGTGCAGGAAGGACGCGTTGGGCCCGATGACGAGGGTGCCGGTGCGGGCGAGGCGGTCGCGGTGGGCGTACAGGAGGTACGCGACCCGGTGCAGGCCGACGGCCGTCTTGCCGGTGCCGGGACCGCCCTGGACACAGACCGTGCCGCCCAGACCGGATCGTACGATCTCGTCCTGTTCGGGCTGGATCGTCGCCACGATGTCGCGCATGGGGCCCACGCGCGGGCGCTCGATCTCCTGCTGGAGCAGTTTGCTCGTGGCGGCGGTCTCGGCGGGGTCGGAGAGGTGCTCGTCCTCGTACGCGGTGAGGTCGCCGCCGGTGTAGCCGAAGCGGCGGCGCAGCCCGATGTCCATCGGGGTCTTCTTGGAGGCCCGGTAGAACGGCTGGGACACGGGGGCGCGCCAGTCGATGACCATCGGGTCGCCGCCGGCGTCGTGCACGTGCCGGCGCCCGATGTAGAAACGTTCACCCTCGGCGCCCTCCGCCTGCTCGGCGCCCGGGGCGTGCAGGTAGTCGAGGCGGCCGAAGAACAGCGGGGTGTGGGACAGGTCGGCGAGGGCTTTGATGCGTTCGTCGATCTGGCGGGTCAGGACTTCCGCGTTGACCCAGTTCGCGGTGACGTCCCGGATGTCGAGGGACTGGACGTCCTCGCGCATCGAACGCAGTGCGGCACGCGAGTGCGCGAGGTGGGCGCGTTCACGCGAGAGGGGATCGTCGGACGGCATGGCGGAGTCGGACGGGGTGGACACGGGTGTTGCCTCCGGGCCTGCGGGAACCGCGGGGCCGGGCGGGCCCCGCTGACTGTGGCGGTGAACCGACCGGTTTCCGTCCGGACGGCGGCGCTCCACGACGGGAGGCGGGCAAGAGCGGAGATCTTAGGCGAGCGGGCCCACCCGAGGCCAACCGTTTTCACACCCCGGCTTCCGGACCCCCGGCTTCCGGACCCCCGGCCTCCGGGTTCTTGAACCCCCGGCCCCGGACCCGCGCGCCCCCCCCGCGACCCCGCTCCCCCCGCGACCCCTAGGGGACACCGACCCCCACCTCCGGGGTGGAGGTCGCCCCGAAGTCGTACGCGGGGACGACCCGGGCTCGGTCCGCAGGCCGATGGAAGGGGGAAGCGGACGTTGCACCATGGATGCATGAGTACCGCGACCTTCACCCAGGCCCCCGCCCGCCCCCGTCCGCCGAACGGCGCGACCGCCCTGCGGGGCAGTCACCGCCATCGCGTCGGCGACGCCCTGCGCGCCGTCAAGGTCTTCGCCGGCGCCGCCCTCGGAGTGGTCCTCCTCGGCGAGTACGGCGAGGAGGCGGGCGTACGCCGCCGGTAGCGCCCCCTCCCGAGAGCCGACCGGCCACGCGCTAGTTGTCGGCCAGCAGTTCGTCCGCGTCCACGATCCGGTACGCGTAACCCTGCTCGGCCAGGAAACGCTGGCGGTGGGCCGCGAAGTCCTGGTCGATGGTGTCGCGGGCCACGACCGAGTAGAAGTGCGCCTGGTGGCCGTCCGCCTTCGGACGCAGCACCCGGCCGAGGCGCTGGGCCTCCTCCTGGCGGGAGCCGAAGGTGCCCGACACCTGGATGGCGACCGTCGCCTCCGGCAGGTCGATGGAGAAGTTGGCGACCTTCGAGACGACCAGCACGCTGATCTCCCCCTGACGGAACGCGTCGAAGAGTTTCTCGCGCTGCGCGTTCGACGTCTCGCCCTTGATGACCGGCGCGTCCAGATGCTCGCCCAGTTCGTCGAGCTGGTCGATGTACTGCCCGATGACGAGTGTCTGCATCCCCGCGAACCGACGCACCAGCGCCTCGGTGACCTTGCGTTTCGTCGCCGTGGTCGCACAGAAGCGGTACTTCTCCTCCGCCTCGGCGGTCGCGTACGCCAGCCGCTCGGAGTCCGTGAGGTTCACCCGGACCTCGACACAGTCGGCCGGGGCGATGTACCCCTGCGCCTCGATCTCCTTCCAGGGCGCGTCGAAACGCTTCGGCCCGATGAGGGAGAACACGTCCGACTCACGGCCGTCCTCACGCACCAGCGTGGCCGTCAGACCGAGCCGGCGGCGCGCCTGGAGGTCGGCGGTGAACTTGAAGACCGGCGCGGGCAGCAGATGCACCTCGTCGTAGATGATCAGCCCCCAGTCGCGGGAGTCGAACAGCTCCAGGTGCTGGTAGACACCCTTCCGCTTGGTCGTCAGCACCTGGTACGTCGCGATGGTGACCGGGCGGATCTCCTTGCGCGTACCGCTGTACTCGCCGATCTCGTCCTCGGTCAGACTCGTGCGCTTGACCAGCTCGTGCTTCCACTGCCGGGCCGAGACCGTGTTCGTGACGAGGATGAGCGTGGTGGCCTTCGCCTCGGCCATCGCGCCCGCGCCGACCAGCGTCTTCCCGGCGCCGCAGGGCAGCACGACCACGCCCGACCCGCCGTGCCAGAAGTTCTCCACCGCCTGCTTCTGGTACGGCCGCAGGGACCAGCCGTCCTCGGCGAGCCCGATGGGGTGCGCCTCCCCGTCCACGTACCCGGCGAGGTCCTCGGCCGGCCAGCCCAGCTTCAGGAGCGTCTGCTTGATCTGCCCGCGCTCGGAGGGGTGCACGGCCACGGTGTCCGGGTCGAGCCGGTTGCCCACGAGCGGGGTGATCCGCTTCGAGCGCAGGATCTCCTCGAGGACGGGCCGGTCGGTGGTGGTCAGGACGAGCCCGTGGGCGGGGTGCTTGCTCAGGGTGAGCCGGCCGTAGCGGCCCATCGTCTCCGCGATGTCGACCAGCAGCGCGTGCGGCACCGGATAGCGGCTGTACTGCACGAGCGCGTCCACGACCTGCTCGGCGTCGTGTCCGGCCGCGCGCGCGTTCCACAGGCCGAGCGGGGTCACCCGGTAGGTGTGGATGTGCTCGGGCGCGCGCTCCAGCTCGGCGAAGGGAGCGATGACCCGGCGGCACTCGTCCGCCAGCTCGTGGTCGACCTCCAGGAGCAGGGTCTTGTCGGACTGGACGATGAGTGGACCATTCACGCGCGTCCCCTTCTGCACAGCCGTGCGATGTGCACGGCCAAACGTCCAGTGTGCCTGATCGTCGCCACCCGCCGCCGCGAACGCCCGGCGCCCCCGGCCCTGTCCTACTGAATGTCTATTCATTCCAATGAGTGGTGTGAATTCAGATTTACGGTCGCTGCCCCGAAGAATGGCGATCCCGCAGGTCACTGCGCAGGTCACCGCCCGGTTCGCCGCCCAGGGAGAGCTCACTGTTGTCTCATCACAGCCATGCCCCGCCGCCCGAGCCGCAGCCCGAGACGCCGCCCGCCTCGCAGCCGAGCGCGACTCTCGGCTACTCGCTCTTCGCCACCCGCTGGCTCCAGGCCCCGCTGTACTTCGGACTGGTGGCCGCACAGGGTGTGTACGTCTACAAGTTCTTCAGAGAGCTGTGGACTTTAATCCTCCGGAGCGTGACCGGGCAGGCGAACGAGACGTACGTCATGCTCGCCGTGCTGAAACTGGTCGACGTCGTCATGATCGCCAATCTGCTGATCATGGTGATCGTCGGCGGGTACGAGACGTTCGTCTCGCGCATCGGCCTCCAGGGCCACCGTGACCAGCCGGAATGGCTCTCGCACGTCAATTCCAACGTGCTGAAGGTGAAGCTCGCCACCGCCATCGTGGGCATCTCGTCCGTGCACCTGCTCCAGATGTTCGTGGACGTGCACCACACCTCGCACCACTCGCTGCTGTGGGGGACGGTCATCCACATGGCGTTCATCGCCTCGGCCGCGATCCTGGCGTACATGTCGGGCCCGATGGCGACGCACGGGGAGCGCCCGCACGGGGAGCGCCCGCACAAGGGGCATGGGCAGGCACCCGCGCAAGGGCATGTGCCGGGGCTGGAGCACGGGCACGGGCAGGAGCGAGGGTTCGGGCAGGCGTATGCCTCAGGTGCGGGGTCCGGGGTCGAGAGCGCCGGGAGGTCGGCCGGCGGGATGACGGGGTCCTCCGTCCCGGCCGAGTTCGCGTTCGCGGCCAAGACCGCGCCCGCGGCCCGGATTCCCGTCCAGCTCGCGGGCCCGTCCGCCACGCAGACCGCCACGCAGGCCGGCACGCAGCCCACCGCACAGGCCGCGGCGCAGATCGCCGCGCAGGCCACCGCCCCGATCCCGGTGCAGACGGTCTCCGCCCCGTACGACGCGCACGAGTCCGTCGACCCGCACGACTCCTCGGAGCCCGGTGTCGAGGCCCGCATCCGTGACGCCCGGTTCCCCGCCCGGAAGCTGCTGGAGGAGTTCGACGAGGAGTACCCCCGGGTGCTCGACCGGGAGGCCGTGTCCCGGCTCGGCAGCCTGGACTTCGTCGCGGCCCGGCGCAACGTGGTGTTCGTCGGCCCGCCCGGCACCGGCAAGACGCATCTCGCCGTCGGCCTCGGCGTACGGGCGTGCCAGTCGGGGCACCAGGTGCTCTTCGCGACCGCGGCGCAGTGGGCCGCGCGGCTGGCCGGAGCCCGGTCGGCCGGCCGCCTCGGTGAGGAACTGGCGGACCTCGACGCCCGCCCGCTGCTCATCGTCGACGAGGTCGGCTACACCCCGCTCGACCCGGACACCGCCCACCTCTTCTTCCAGCTCGTCGCGCACCGCTACGAGCGGTCCTCCCTGATCGTCACCACCGACCGTCCGCTCGGCCGCTGGGAGGAGGTCTTCGGCGGCGCCGCCCCCGCGATGGTCGACCGGCTCGCGCACCACGCGGAGATCGTGCGTCTCGAAGGCGACAGCTACCGCATGCGCCGGGTCACCTCAGCGTGGGCAGAGTGATGTTGTTGATCAGCGGCCCCTCGATGCCGACCCCCTCGGTCACCAGCGGTTCGACGGCGGCCACCGGCAGAGGCAGCGGCAGGGCGGCCGGGGCGGACTGAGGTGCCCGCGCGGCCGTCCGGGCCGCGGCGGCCTGCGGGGCGAGTACGCCGATGAGCACGGCCGAGGCGATGAGGGCGACCGTGGCGGCCGTGCGCGCGCGATGGGTACGGCGCTCCGGACCCGTGGCACTCACGGCGGGCACGGACGGCACGGAAGCCATGGGGCACGCGGGTTGCAGCGTGCGGCGGAGGGGACGCATGGGAGCCACGGAACCTTTCGGGTGCTGCTGAGCCGGGACAGAGCCAACGGAACGGGGCCCACGGAACGGGGCCCACGGAGGAACGGGCCGGACCCGGGACGGCCGGGTCCGGCCCGCAGGACGTACGAGGCCTGCCGGGCGTACGAGCCCTACGAGGCCTATGGGGCGTGCGGGACGGGACGGGGCTTACGGGGTGTGACGCGCCGCGCGAGCGCGGCTCAGAACGTCACGCCCCCGCCGAGATCGATGCCGATCGCCGCGGCCTGTGAGGCGAGTGCGCCGAGCAGCGCGGCGGTACCGATCAGGACGGTGGCGACACGACGGGCAGTACGCATGGGATTCCCTCTTCTTCACGTGGGTTCGTTGCGTGAGCAGGACGCCCAGTGGCTGCCCAGCGGCCGGCGCGGGAATGCCGGAGAACCCACAAGGTCCCTCATGGGTGGGAAGCGCCCGGCGTGGCGTGCATGAACCACCGCCTACACCCGAACGAGTGAGGCGGAGACCGGCGGGCGAGGGTGCGCGGACTCAGGCCTGTTCGTCCGCCAGTTCCGCTTCGTCCGCCAGTTCCGCCACGCCCGTCACCCGGTGCAGCGGATACGTCCGGACCTCGTCCGCGGTGTGGTCGTACGCCGTGACGAAACCGCCCTCCACCCGGACGGGGGCGATGACGCGCTGGCTCGCGGAGCCCTCGGCGTTCACGTAACCGATCCACAGGGTGCCGCCGGTGAGGACGGCGGCCTGCATGGTGGCGAGGGTCTCGGCGGAGGTGGTGCGCGGGAGGGCGCCGTTCCGCCCGCCGCCTGAGAGGCCGGAGCCGGAGTCGGAAGAGCCGGCGGAACCGGCGGAGCCGGAGCCGGACGGCTTGCGCGGTGTCGTGGAGGCCAGATCGCCCGCACGGATGGCCCGGATCGCGGCGCCCAGCAGGGTGGTGTCGGGGGACGGCGGACCGTCGGGAACCGGCTCGGGCGCCGTGCGCGGGGGCGTGCGGTGTGCGAGCGCGCGGGTGATCAGCACATCGCCCTCGGCGGACTCGGCGGCCGGCGCGAAGCCCATCGCACGCAGCCCTTCGAGGAGCGTGGCCGGGTCGGCCTGGGCGGCCAGCACCGTGGGCGCGAGGCGGCGCAGCCGCAGCCCCTGCGAACGCTTGTCGGCGATGATCTCGTTCAGGACCGCGTCGTCGTCGCAGCGCACGTACGCCGACGCCGCGCCGATCCGCAGGTGGCCGTGTCTGCGTGCCACGTCGTCGATCAGGTAGGCGAGCGGCTGCGGTACCGGCGTACGGGAGTGGGCGGTGAGGAACGCCTGCAGGTCGGAGGCCGAGCGGCCCGCGTCCAGGGCGCGGCGGACCGAGCCCGGGGTGAAGCGGTAGACCGTCGCCCCGCCCTTCGACTCGACGTCCGCGAGGACGTCCAGCACATCGGCCAGCGGGCGGCGCAGCGGACCCGGGGCCACCGCCGTCAGGTCCGCCTGGAGGAGGACGTGGTCGAGGGGTTCGGGAAGCAGCGGGGCCAGCAGCCGGCCGGCGAGGGCGGCGGCGGAGGCCACCTCGGCGGGCGAGCGGGGGTCCGGCGCGGGCACCGGGTGGTGGGGATGCCGGTGGTGGACGGGCAGCTTGTCGCCGGGACCGGGACCGGGACCGGGAACGGTGGCGGACACGGACACGGACGCGGGGGCGGGTGCGCCGGGCGGCGCCCCCATGAGCGCCCGTCCGTGCGCGGACAGCGCGCCCCGGCCGGTGATCCCCAGGGACTCGGCCTCGGTCAGCGTCCACCGGGCGATCCGCGACCGCAGATCGTCCGTGGAGGCGGCGCCGCGCAGGGCCCGCTCCCAGTGGAGGCGGGCGACGAGGGCGTCGGGGGACGTGGAGCCGCCCTCGGGCAGCGCGGCGAGGAGCGAGAGGACCCGGTGCCGGACCTCGGGCGCCGCCGAGCGGTCCAGGCCGGGGCCCAGCGCCGCCAGCGTGCGCTCCTTGGTGTCGCGTCCGCCGACCACGCCCGCCGTACGGGTCGCCGACAGCCATGCCGTGGCCAGCCGCGTCCAGCGCTCGGCCGCCGGGAGCTCCAGCCATTCGTCGTAGGCGGGTGTCGCCGCGTACCGCTCGTCGGCCTCGCCGTCCGGGGCCAGCAGGCCCGCCGCGTAGGCGAGTTCGACCCAGAAGGCGGCGACCGGCTCCGGTACGTCGAGGGCCATGGCCGTCCGCTTCAGGTCGCGCACGCTCAGACCGCCCGCGCGCAGCGCCGACGGACCGCCCTCGTCCCAGTCCTTCAGCAGTTCCTCGACGGTGGCGAGCGCCGTGTACGCCTGCCCGGCCGCCGTGCTGTCCACAACCTGTGGACGGTGTACGGAGGTGGGCTCGACCGGCGGAGGAAGCGGTTCCGTCCGCTGGTGCGCCCGCCCCTCGCGCAGATGGAGGGCCACCTCGCGGGGCAGTACGACCGTGCCGGGCGCCGTCGGCAGCAGCAGTCCGCGGTCGAGGAGCCAGCGCAGCCGGGTCGCCGGATCGGCGGTCACCTGGCCGTACGGCGGCCCCCAGACGAGCCGCGAAAGGACTTCGAGGGAGTCCGGCGGGGCCGTGCCGAGCAGGGCGGACATCCGGGCGCGGTCGGTGAAGAGCCCCGTGAGCGACTCCACCGCGGACACCGCGTCGTGCGTCGTGGGCAGTCCGGCCGTCGTGAGGAGTTCCTGGATCCGGCCCGGGGACATGCCCGTGGTGGCCTCCGCGACCGTCGGGCCGAGCCCCGTCGGGGAGGGGTGCTGCGGTGAGGGCGCGAGCAGTTCGCGGGCCGTGCGCACCAGCCGCAGCCGGTCGTCCGAGCCCCACACCAGTGCCTGTTCGCGCAGGACGGCCACCGCACGCGGGAGTGCCTCGACGATCACCGGATCGTGCCCGTCACCCGCCAGCAGGTCCCGGAGCGTGCCGTACGGCGCCGGTTCCGGGGCGACGGCCAGCGCCTCCGCGGTCTGCAGGGCGAACCGGTCAAGGCGCTCCAGCGCCCGGATCACGGAGGCCCGCGTACCGGCCCGGGTGGCCAGCTGGGTCAGGTCGGTCGGTACGGGAGTGATGAGGTCCGGGCGGGCCCGCAGCAGCGCGGACAGGGAGGAGTCGTCGCGGGCCCGCAGGTCCTCCGCGAGGGAACGAGGGTGTGCCCCGGCGGGGGCGGGCTCCTCTGTGGACGCCCCGCCGGGCTCCTCTGACGACTGCTCCTGGACGCTCATCCGATCCACGGTAGCGGGTGGGCCCCCACCGCCGGTCCCGTTGGCGTGAGCCGCGGCCGTGCCGGGGCCCGCCACCGGCGGCGGGCGCGGTACCGTCGGTCGCACGGGAAAACGCAACGTGGGCGTCCCGGAGGGGACTTCGTGGGGATCGAGAGCGACCAGCTCGTATTCGACTATCTGAGCCGGGTCGGCGACCTGGCCCAGCAGAGGCAGCTGCCGTCGGGGACGCGGATGCGGCTCGTGTCCGAGCTGCGCGGCGAGATCGACCGTCGCCGGACGAAGGCGACCCTCGACAGCCCGGCCGCGGTCCGCCGCATCCTGGATCGCATCGGCACCCCCGAGTCGGTGGTCGCCGCGGCCAACTCCCCGACCGACAGC
>NZ_JBHXTO010000216.1:0-9900 GCF_042677425.1 Streptomyces sp. NPDC127119
TGGTGTGGTGGCCCCCTCGACAACCCCGCAGGACCCCGCCGGGGGGCCGACGGTTTCCGCCGTCGGCCACCGGCCGTGTGCGTTTGCGCTTTCGCTTCGGAACGCCGGGCGGGGCGGGGGGACTTCGGCTGCGGGCCGGTGGGGGCGGGTCGCGCGGTTCCCCGCGCCCTTCAGTGGTGGGGCTGCGCCCCTGACCTCTGACCCGGCCGGGAAGCGTACGGGAACTACGCTCCGCGACACAGCCGGTGCAGAAACGATGCTTCGCTTCGTGCCGTTCCCGTGCTCCGGGAGGGGCTCCTTCGCGGCCGGGGCAGCCGGCCGTCGACGCCCGCCCGCGGTATGCCCGTTGCACCCGGTCCGTTCACCCGTCGGCGACCTGCGCAAAGCCTAAACCCCTACAAAAACTTGTCCGATATCCACCAGCGCGCCCCGCGTCTCAGCCACGAGACGTGTGAAGCCGCACCGGTCGGTACACATTGTGGGTCAGGATGTACACGACAGTGATGGCCGCCCAGCGCGGTTCCCTGCGGAACATCGAGGAATGGGAAGCGGTCTCCGGTCCTGCCGCGAGCTCCGCCCCGCTGCTCCCCGCAGGCGAGCAGCGCCGGGGGCGGCCGCCCCCGGACCGAGGAGAGGGCACGCGCCATGCGCCAAACACCGCCCGTACGCTTTCGCATCCTCGGGTCTCTGGAATGTTGGGACGGTGACGAGCGCGTCCACGTCGGCGGGCCCGTCAGCGAACGCGTCCTGGTGACGCTGCTCCTCGAACCCCAGCGCGTCCTGCCGGTCCACCGGCTCGTCGAAGCCGTCTGGGACGAGGACGCCCCGGCCACCGCGGCCCACCAGGTACGCAAGGCCGTCGCCGAACTGCGCCAGCGCATCCCCGACGGACGCACCCTCATCGCGACGGACGGCCCCGGCTACCGCGCCGCCGTCACGACCGAGCAACTGGACCTGCTGCAGTTCACCGACGCCCTGCGGCGGGCCCGCGACCACGCCACCGCCGGCCTCGCCGTGGAGGCGACGGCACTCCTGCGCGAAGCGGTCGCCCTGTGGCGCGGCCCGGTGCTGTCCGGCAACGGCGGAGCGGTCGTCGACGCGGCCTCCGCCTCGTTGGAGGAACGCCGCATGACCGCGGTGGAGCAGCTCTTCGACCTCAGACTGGAGGCCGGGGAGGGCGCCGAACTGGTCGCCGGTATCCGCGAGGCGATCGGCGGCAATCCACTGCGCGAGACCCTCCGCGGCCAGCTCATGCTCGCCCTGTACCGCTCGGGCCGCCAGGCCGAGGCACTGGAGGAGTACGGGAACATCCGCGCCCTGCTCGACGAGGAACTCGGCATCCAGCCGGGCGACGCCTTACGCGAGCTGCACCAGGCCATCCTGCGCAACGAACCCTCCCTGACCGTCGTCGCCGCACCCTCGCCGACCGCGGCCCCGGCCGTGACCGGCAGCCGCTCCACCCTCCCCTACGACCTGCGGGACTTCACCGGCCGCGAGGAGGAACTGCACAAGCTCCTCGGCTTCGTGGAGGGTGCCACCGGTTCGGGCCCCCTGATCATCGCCATCGACGGCATGGGCGGCAGCGGCAAGACGTCGCTGGCCGTGCGCGCCGCACACCGTCTCACCGAGCAGTACCCCGACGCCCAGCTCCATCTCGACCTGCGCGGCTACACCCCGGGCGAGGAACCCCTCGCCCCGCCCGCCGCGGCCGAGGCCCTGCTGCGCATGCTCGGCATCCCCGGCGAACGCATCCCCGACGACCCGCAGGGCCGTATCAATCTGTGGCGCTCCACCATGACCAAGCACCGGATGATCCTGTTGCTTGACAACGTAGTCGACGAGGCTCAGGTGAAGCCGCTCCTCGCCTCGCCCACCGGCACGGTCGTCCTGATCACCAGCCGTGCCCTGCTCGTCGACCTCGACGCGGCGCACTCGGTGTCCCTGGGCACGATGGCGCCGCCGGACAGCGTCGCCCTGATCGTCGGCATCATCGGAGAGCGCCGCGCGGAGGCCGAACCCACGGCCGTCGCCGACCTCGCCGACCTGGCCGGGCACCTCCCGCTCGCCCTGCGCATCGCCGCGGCACGACTGCGCAAACGACCCCGCTGGACCGTGCGCTACCTCGTGGACCGGCTCCGCGACGACACCCACCGCCTCGCCGAACTCAGCGCCGGCGAACGCAGCGTGGAGGTCACCCTGCGGCTGTCGTACGAGGGACTGGGCGCCGACTACCGCAAATCCTTCCGGCTCCTCGGCCAGTACCCGGGCGCCGATCTCGACGTCTACACGGCGGCGGCCCTGCTCGACCTGGGGGTCAGGGACGCCGAGGACGTCCTGGAGTATCTGCTCGACATGCACCTCGTGCAGCAGCACGAGCCGGGCCGCTACGCGTTCCACGACCTCGTGCGCAGCTTCGCCCTCATGCTGTCGCACACGCGGAGTTCCGGTGGCACCGGCGAGTTCTCCGAGGAGGCCGCGGGCGCGGTCCGGCGCCTGCTGGAGTTCTCGCTCACCGCCTCGGACGCCGCCTGCGACCTGCTCTTCCCCGGCCGGGTGCGGATGGCCCGTCCAACACCCTCGTTCCAGCCGGAACTGGCCCCGCTGGCCACGCCGGAAGCCGCCCGCGACTGGTTCGAACGCGAGCAGGACAGTCTGCTCGCGGCGATCGCCCTGGCCTTCCGCCGGGGTCTGGACCGTGAGGTCGCCCTGCTCGCGGCGAACGTCGTCTTCCACCTCGATCTGCGGGGCAGGCTCGACGACTTCCTCGCCCTGTGCCGTACCGCGCTCGCCGCGGCCCGCCGTCTGAACGAGACCGATCTGCTGCGGCTGAGCCTGTCCAATCTGGCGGTCGCCTGCTGGAAGCGCGGCAGGTTCGAGGACGGCATAGCGGCGGCGGTCGAGGCGCACGAACTGGCGGTGGAACTGGGCGACCGGCGCGGCCAGGCCAAGGACACCGGCGTCCTGGGCCTGCTGCTCGCCACCACCGGCCGCTTCGACGAGGCACTGCCCCGCCTTGAGCAGTCGATCGCCCTCAAGCGCGAACTCGGCGCCGAGCGGGCCGAGTCGGAGTCCCTGTCGAACGTCAGCGGCGTCTACATGGAACGCGGCTGCTTCGAGGAGGCGGTGAGCGCGGCGACCCGGTCCATCGAACTCGCCCGCAAACTGGGCGCGTCGGAGAAGGAACTCGTGGGACTGAGCGATCTCGCGCAGGTCCAGCTGGCCATGGGTGACGTGGCGACGGCCGCCCGTACGCTGGCGGCGGCCCGCGAGCGTGCCCCCGGTGCGCTGGCCCCGGCCGACCGGGCGCTGCAGCTCGTCCTGTCCGCGGAGGCCGAGGGCCGGCTCGGGCGGCGGCAGCAGGTGCTGCCCTGGGTGGAGGAGGCCCTTGCCGCCAAGGGGCTGGAGGACGCGCCCGTACGGGAGGTCACCGTGTGGAACACCGCGGGACGGTTCTTCCACCGGGACGGCGACGACGAACGGGCGCTGGGGCTGCACCGGCAGGCCCACGCGTCCGCGGCCCGGCTGGGCCACCGGGTGGAGGAGGCCTACGCCCTGGACGGCATCGCCCGGGCCCTGGCGGCGCTGGGGGATGCCGAGGGGGCGGCCGAGCGGGGGGCTGCCGCCGAGGAGGCGTTCCGTGCGATGGGGATCCCGGGCCGTTACCGCCGGGCGGACTGACCCGCCGGCCGGGTGGAACGCCGGTCGGGTGGAACGCCACATGCCGATGCCCGCCGTTCGTCACGGCGGGCATCGGCATGTGGGGCGAGGTTCAGCGGGCGGGGCGGACGCGACGTCCGGGGGCGGGCCTCAAGCGGTTCAGGCGGCGTAGAAGTTGGGGCCCTCGTCACCGTTCACACCATCGGTGACCACGTTGGGGCCTTCGTCACCCTCGGCGCCGACCGCGACGACGTTCGGACCCTCGTCACCGTCGGCACCGGCCGTCACGACGTTCGGACCCTCGTCACCCTCCACACCGGCCGCGACGACGTTCGGGCCCTCATCGCCCTCGGCGCCGGCCGCGACGACGTTCGGGCCTTCGTCGCCCTCCACACCGGCCGTCACGATGTTCGGACCCTCGTCGCCCTCTATGCCGGTGGTGATGACGTTCGGGCCCTCGTCGGAGGCGAGTGTGCGGGCCGGGCCGCGGTCCGAGGCGGTGTCCAGGGCGAGCGAGAAGCCGGGGACGACGTTCGGACCCTCGTCCGAGGCGGGGCTCACGGCGGCCGTCCCGGCGGCGACACCGGCTGCGAGAGCCAGGGTGACCGCCGCGGAGGCGAAGAGACCGGCCGAGGTTCCGAAGCCCTTGAGAATCATGTTGTCCGCCTTCTGTCGTCGCGATCTGCGGTGCTGACAGAAAGAAAGGTCGCGCCGGGCGCTCCCGGCCCGTTCCGGGTCTGTTACCGGCCCGTCGGGTGCGGCGGGGAAGCACCCGGGAACCCCTTCGGCGGGGCCCGCGCAGGCCCACGACGACCGCCCGCACGGCCTCCTTCGGGCCGTGCGGGCGGCGTACGGCAGAGGCGTACGGCAGGGGTGTACGACAGCGGCGTACCGGACCTCAGAGGTGGTCGGGGCGCCGGCTCACCTCCGCGCGCAGCAGCCGTCCCGCCTCGGTGACCGTCTCCGCGGCCTCCTGCGTGGACTCCGCGCTCAGCAGCACATAGCCGTCCGCGCCGCCGCCGTGGCCGGGGATGTCGTCCCCGGACGCGTACGGGAAGTGGACCCGGTGCACGCCGGGCAGCTCGGAGATCGATTCGAGGCCCGACACCGACAACAGCCGCCCCACGGGCAGCCGGTAGGACGCGACGGCGGCGTACCGGTCGGCCGTCGGCACGTTCACGGGTTTCCCGGCCAGCGCCTGGACGAGTTCCGCCTCGGCGCAGAAGCCCGTCGCGAGCTCGATCAGGGAGGCGAGCGGCTCGTCCGGGTAGTCGGCCCGGGAACGCACCACGCGTGGGCCGTCGGCGGTCAGGACGACCACGGTGTAGGCGTAGCCGAACTCGTACCCGGCGAGGTCGAGCAGCTCGGTCGCGATCGCGCGCGCCTCCGCCTCGTCCCGTTCCCCCAGGGGGGCCGGGAACAGATGGCTGCTGGGATGCCAGGCGCCGTGCAGTGCCACGACACCGACGACCCGGTGCATACCGTCGACGGTGAGCGTCACGACGCCGTACTCCGGGCCCTCCAGATACTGCTCCACGAGATAAGAACGCTCACCCGCCGACCCGCTGGGACAGGACGCGGTCCGCGTGGAGGACGGCAGGGTGCGTACGGTGACGGGCGCGCCGATCTCCTCGACCGCGGCGGGCAGTTCCTGGGCCGTGCGGGCCTGTGCGGCGGGTACGTACGAGTGCCTGCTGCCGTTGAGCAGGGCCCTCATGGCCGCGGGTTCGCCCAGCAGCCGGGCCGCGTCGACCGGGTTGGGGGTCACGCCGAGACGGGCCGCGGTCTTCGCGACCGCGGGAAGGGCGGCCGTGCCGGCGAAGGCCAGCAGCCGTTGCGTCCCGTGGACCCGGACCGCGACGTCGATCGCCTCGACCAGCGCGGTCTCGTCCGTGAGGTCGACGAGCTCCACCGGTGTCCCGGGGGGAAGGTCCTCGTCCGGGCAGCGCGGAGCATGGGGGGACTTCGCGGGCTTCAGGGAATCCGGGGCGTCCGGGGATTCCTGGGACCCTTGGGACCCTTGGGACTCCTGGGCCTCCTGGGCCTCCGGAGTGAGGGAGGCGTCCGCGAGCACCCGTACGGCGAAACCCGCCGCGACGGCCTCGCGGACGAGGCGGGCCGAAGGACAGAGCAGCAGCAGGCGCTGCGGAGCACTGTCCGGGGGGTGCGGCTCTCGGTAGCGGTCGGCCGTCGCGCTCATGGCTGGCTCCTCGTCTCCTCGACGGCGGGCGGGATCCGGCGGCTGTCGCGCTCGCCCATGTCCGGGGTGCCCCGGACAACTGACGGCCGGGCAACTGATGGCCGGTCAACTGAATGTTCGTACATGTGTGGATGCTTCCTTGATGCGTGAGGGCGCCGGACCGACTGTTCCGGCCGTGCCCACGCGTTTCCGCGCGGAGTGGCGCTCGACGGGAGTGTCCCGCCGCCCGTTCCCGGATCCCTCCCCGTACGTTCCCGGCCGGGCCGCCGAACCGCTCCCGCGCACCGGTGGGCGGCGGGAACCGGGCGGGAAGAGAGCGGGAACGGCGTGGGGCACCGTCTTCTCGGGACCTCGACCACAGCCGCGGCCGTCGGGCTCCCCCTCCTCACCGGGAGCGGAACGTGCCCCCGCACACCGTCCCGGACCCGTCCACGGCCGCCCCTTCCTCACCGACTGGAGCCCCCATGAGCGCCACCGACAAGGAGCCCGCCTCTGTCCTGCCCTTCCGGCGGACCGACCCGGCCGGCACCCGGGCCACCGCGCCGACGGCCACTCCTCCGTCCCTCCCCGGTACCGGCCCGCTGCGGCTGATACGGGTGATGCGGGAGGACCTGCGCGTCGTCGTCGAGCGCGACCCCTCCGTCCGCGGCCGTCTCGAAGCCGCGCTGCACCCCGCGCTGACCGCCCTGTGGACGCACCGGATCGCCCACCGGCTGCACACCGGAGGACACCGGATGACGGCACGGCTGCTGGCCCGCTGGGCCCGCCGGCTGACCGCGGTCGAGATCCATCCCGGGGCGGTACTGGGCCGCCGGGTGTTCATCGACCACGGAGCCGCGGTGGTCATCGGCGAGACGTGCACGATCGGCGACGACGTGACGATCTACCACCAGGTGACGCTCGGCGCGGTCGGCTGGTGGAGCGACAACAACAGGCCGCAGGGCGACCGCCGGCATCCGGTCGTGGGCCGCAACGTCATCCTCGGCACCAACGCCACCGTGCTCGGCCCGGTGACCGTCGGCGACGACGCGATCATCGGCGCCCAGGCCCTGGTCAACAAGGACGTGCCGGAGGGGATGCGGATGCTGGCCGCCACCGCTTCCGGGCGCACCCCGGGCCGCCCGGCCGAGGACACCATCGCGAGCATCGCCTCGGCCGGTTCCTGGTAGCCGCTCCCCCGTCCCCGGACCTCCCGCCGCCCGACCTCCCGCCGCCGGATCCCCCGGCTCCCGCTCGACCGCCTTCCGCGCCACCGGTCCGCCTCCCTCCGGTCTCCCCGCCCGCAGCCCGGTGTTCCCGCCCCTTCCGCCCGCAGGCCCAGATCTGACAAGGAATCACACCATGCGCACCCTCGCACCGCACACCTCCCAACCGTCCCTGGTCCGGCCGGCCGTCGCCGACGGCATCGACGACCTGGTGGGCGCCACCCCGCTGATCCGGCTGAGGCTCGAAGGCCTGGCGCCGGGCGCCGAGATACTGGCCAAGCTGGAGGCCGCCAACCCGATGTCCAGCAGCAAGGACCGGGCGGCCCTCTACATGCTCAGGGCGGCCGAGGCGCGCGGCGATCTGGCGCCGGGCGGCACGATCGTCGAGGCCACCTCGGGCAACACCGGCATCTCGCTGGCCGCCCTGGCCGCGGCCCGCGGCTACCGCTGCGTCATCGTGCTGCCCGACAACGCGACGACGGAACGGGTGCGGCTGCTGGCGGCGCTGGGCGCCGAGGTCGTCCAGACCCCCGCGGACCGCGGCTACCCGGGAGCGATCGAGAAGGCCGAGGAGATCCACGCGTCCACCCCGGGCTCCTGGTTCCCCTGCCAGCACGAGAACGCGGACAACGTCGAGGCCCACTACGCCACCACCGGCCCCGAGATCACCGCCGCGCTCGCGTCGACCGGCCGCCGCGTCGACACCCTGGTCTGCGCGGTGGGCACCGGCGGCACCCTCACCGGGATCGCCCGTCATCTGCGGGAGTACGACTCCGGGGTACGGATCGTCGCGGTCGAGCCGCAGGGGTCCCCGCTGCTGTCGGGCGGGCAGGCGGGACGGCACCGCATCCCCGGGCTCAACGGCGGCTTCATCGCCCCGACGACCGACGTCTCCCTGATCGACGAGGTGATCGCCGTCAGCGACGCGGACGCGCTGCACACCGCCCGCCGACTCGCCGCAGGGCAGGGCCTGTTCGTCGGGGTCTCCTCCGGTGCGGCCGTGCACGCCGCGCAGTCGGTCGCCGCCCGTCCCGAGTACCGGGACAAGACCGTCGTCACCGTCCTGCCCGACACCGGCGAGCGGTACCTGAGCATGTGGGAGGACCCGTCATGACGCTGCTGGTCTCGACCCTGAAGAGGTTCGGCGACGCCGTCAAGGTACGTATCGGGGAGACCACCACCACCCGGTACATCGCGCTCGCCGAGACCACCGACGGCCGCCTCGGCCTCTTCCACCACCACATGCTGCCGGGCGCCGCCGGAGCGGCCCCGCACTACCACACCCGGATCTCCGAGTCGTTCTACGTCATCTCCGGAGAGGTCACCGTCCACGACGGCACGGGGTGGCACAAGGCCCACGCCGGCGACTTCCTGCACGTGCCCGAGCACGCCGTGCACGGCTTCCGCAACGACAGCGACGCACCGGCGGAGATGCTGATCATCTTCACGCCCGCGGAGAACCGCGAGGCCTACTTCACCGGTCTGGCCGAGCTGTTGGCCGACGGGAACACCCCGTCGCGGGCCGAGATGGTCGCGCTCATGGAGAAGTACGACCAGTTCGAGATCGGCGAGCCCTGACCTGCCCCTCCCGGTACACGTCCGGCCCGGTGCACGTCCGGCCCGGTGCACGTCCGTCGGCTGTTCCCCGTCTGCTGTTCCCCGTCCCTGTTCTCCGTTCCCCGTCCCGTTCCCCGTCCCGTTCGACAACTCTCAGGAGTCATCACATGCATCCCGTCAACTGGGCCCGCTTCGGCCTGCTCGCCGCCCTGTGGGGGTGCAGCTTCGCCTTCATCAAGGTGTCGCTGGACGCCTTCGCCCCGCTCCAACTCGCCTTCGGCCGGCTCCTCGTGGGCGCTCTCGTCGTCGGCCTGATCCTCGCCGTGACCAAGGGCTCCTTCCCCGACCGCGCGGTCTGGGGACACATCGCCATCGCCTCGGTGTTCGGCAACGTCGTGCCGTTCACCCTCTTCGCCGTCGGCGAGCAGCACACCACCGCGACCATCGCCGGTGTCATCCAGGGCGCCACACCGCTGGTCACCCTGGGGCTCGCCGCCCTGGCCATCCGCACGGAGAAGCCCACGGCCCGCAAGGTGACCGGACTCGTGATCGGGTTCGTCGGCCTGATCGTCGTGGTCGGGCCGTGGCGGACCGACGGATTCGGTTCCATCGGCGGCCAACTCGCCTGTGTCGGGGCGGCGATCAGCTACGCGATCAGCTTCGTCTACCTCCGCCGGTTCATCTCCCCGTACAAGATCCCGGCGCTCGCCGTGACCGCCGCGCAGCTCACCTCCGCCATGGTCATCACCGGTCTGATCACCACCTTCAGCATCGGCTGGGACCTGCCGGGCGAGCTGACGGCCGGCCCGCTGCTGTCCCTCCTGGTCCTCGGCGGCGCCTCCACCGGTATCGCCTTCGTCCTGATGAACCGGCTCATCGCGGACGCGGGTCCGACCACGGCCTCCGGCGTCAACTACCTGGTCCCGGTGTTCTCCGTGATCGTCGGCGCGGCGGCCCTCGGCGAGTCCGTCACCTGGAACGTGCCGGTGGGCGGCGCGGTGGTCATCGCCGCGCTGGCTCTCGCGGAGGGGCGGCTGCCGCTGCCCGCGCGGCGGGCGGCCGAGCCGCCGGCCGCCACCGCTCCGGTCCCGCCCGTTCCCGACCCGGCCGCGCCGGTCGAGCCGACCGACCAGGTCGACCGGGCCGACCGCACCGACCGGGCCCAGCCCGTGGTCGCCCAAGAGGCCTGCTGAACCGGCCTGTTCGGGCCCACCCGGACCGGTCGGCGGCCTCTCCAGGCAACTCCGCACAGCAGCACGCCGCACGGCGCGCCCCCTGCTC
>NZ_JBHXTO010000217.1:0-9858 GCF_042677425.1 Streptomyces sp. NPDC127119
GCGGGCGCGCGGGGCGCGTGGGGGGGCCCCCGTCAGGGGCGCGGGGAACTGCGCGCTCAGCCCCCACGCACCTGACGCCGACCCCCCCCGGCGCCAGCCCACGCTTTCAAGGGGCGCGGGGAACGGCGCAGTCTTGTGGTTTTTCAGGGGCGCGGGGAACGGCGCAATCCTTTGGCTTCTCAGGGGCGCGGGGAACTGCGCGGCCAGCCCCCACCGGGCCGCAGGTGTTCCCGACCTGTTCAGGTCTACGCGCGCGGGGGCGCAAGCCCCGCGACACCCGCCGCGTACAGCGCATGCGCCGCCCGCAGGACCAGCGCGTCCGCGTGCCGCGCACCCACCACCTGCAACCCCACCGGCAGCCCCGCCCCGTCCACCCCCACAGGCACCGTCGCAGCCGGCTGCTGCGTCATGTTGAAGGGGTACGTGAACGGCGTCCACCCCGTCCACCGGCGGAGCCCGGACCCACCCGGCACCTCCACCCCCGCCTCGAACGCCGTGATCGGCATGGTCGGCGTCACCAGCACGTCGTACGTGTCGTGGAAGCGCCCCATCCGCCGCCCCATCTCCATCCGCACGTCCACCGCCGCGAGGTAGTCCAGCGCGCTGAACCGCTCACCCAGCCCGACGATCTCCCGCAGCCCCGGATCGAGCAGTTCCCGCTGCCGCGGGCCGAGCCGTTGCGTCACCCGCGCCGCCCCGCTGAACCACAGCACGTGGAACGCCTCGACGGGATCCGTGAAATCGGGGTCGGCCTCCTCGACGTACGCGCCGAGGGCCGCCAGCCCCTCCACCCCGCGCCGCACGGCCGCCGCGACCCCGGGCCGTACCGCGACCTGCCCGCCGAGGGAGGGCGAGTAGGCGACCCGCAGCCCCCGCACGCCACCGTTCAGCCCGTCCGTGTACGAGCCCGCGGCCGGCCCGAGCCCCGACCAGTCGCGGGTGTCGGGGCCGCTGATGACGTCCATCATCAGCGCCGCGTCCGCCGCGTCACGCGCCATGGGCCCCACGTGCGAGAGCGTCCCGAACGCGCTCGCGGGATACAGCGGCACCCTCCCGTACGTCGGCTTCAGCGCGAAGATGCCGCAGAAGGAGCCGGGGATACGGACGCTGCCGCCCCCGTCCGTGCCCAGCGACAGCGGACCCGCGCCCAGCGCCACGGCCGCCGCGCTCCCGCCGCTCGACCCGCCCGAGGTGCGGGACAGGTCGTACGGGTTGCGCGTCACTCCCGACACCGGCGAGTCGGTGACGCCCTTCCAGCCGAACTCGGGAGTGGTCGTGCGGCCCAGGAACACCGCCCCGTGCTCGTGCAGCCGCGCCACCGACGGCGCGTCCTCGTCCCAGGCACCGGACGCGGACACGGTCCGCGAACCCCGCAGGGTCGGCCCGCCCCGCATCAGCAGGATGTCCTTCACCGAGACCGGCACACCGTCCACGAGCCCGGCGGGTTCGCCGCGCCGCCATCGTTCGGCGGACTCCGCGGCCTGCGCGAGGGCCGCCTCCTCGTCGAGGCGTACGAACGCGTTCACCGCGGGCTGGATCTCCTCGGCCCTGCGCAACGCGGCCCGCACCGCGTCCACGGGGCTGAATTCACCCTTGCGGTACCCCTCGACGAGTCGTACGGCCGTCAGTTCGGTGAGCTCGGTCATCCGGTCATCCGCCCCTCCCACGTGTGCCCCAGACCTGTGTCCCGACGGGTGTCAGGGGCCGGGTACGTATCCGCGCCGCTTGTCGACCACGTTCGGCAGGGGTTCACCCGCCTCCCACAGCTCGAACAACTCCACGAACTGCGTATCCAGTTCGTCCCGCCAGCCCACCGTGTCGCCGCTCATGTGCGGGGACACGATCAGACCGGGGACCTCCCACAACGGGCTGTCGGGGCCGAGTGGTTCGCGCTCGAAGACATCGAGCGCCGCCCCCGCGATCCACCGGTCCCCGAGGGCCCGGACGAGCGCGTCCTCCACGACGAGCTGTCCCCGGCCGACGTTCACGAAGTACGCCGACGGCTGCATCAGCCCCAGGCGGCGCGCGTCGAACATCCCGGACGTCTCCTCGGTGAGCGGCGCCGCCGACACCACCCAGTCGGCCCGCGCCATCAGCCGGTCCAGTTCCCCGGGACCGTGCACGCCGTCGCGCGCGGTGCGCCCCACGAGCGCGGTCGTGATGCCGAGCGCCCCCAGAGTCCGCTCGATGGCCCGCCCGATCGGCCCGGAACCCACCACACACGCACGCGTACCTGCGACTCTCCGCGATTCGCGGTGCCGCCACTCGCGCGCCCCCTGGAGCTCCAGAGTGCGCGGCAGATCCTTCGCCAGGGCGAGGACGAGCGCGGCCACGTACTCGGCGATCGGCTGGTCGAAGACACCGCGCGCGTTCGTCACCAGCGTGTCGGACGCGGCCAGTTCGGGGCACATCAGATGATCCACACCCGCGCTCGCCGTGTGCACCCAGCGCGGTCGCGGGCCCTCGCCCGGCCAGGCCCCGCGCAGTGCGCGCGAGTGGAAGTCCCAGATCAGGAGCGCGTCGGCGGTGGGCAGCAGGGAGGCCAGCGTCCCGTCGTCCGCGTACTCGACGCGTACCCGCCCGGTGAGCCTGCCGAGCCGGGGCGGCGGATCGGAGCCCAGCACCAGCAGCGTCGGCTTTTCGGCCATGTTCGGGGAGAGGGGCGCGGTCGAGGGAGTGGTCATCGGGGGGAAACCGTTTCGCAACGAGGGTCCGCTTCTCTGATTCCTGAAGCGTCTGAAGCACTGCTGTGAAGCTGTGCCGCGGGACATTGGGCAAGTCGTCTGAGATGGGCGGATTGACCACGCTCGCACCCGAACCTACCTTCGTCAACACGGGCTTGTCTCCCAGGGGTTCCGGGGAGCCGCCCGTCTCTGTCCCGACGTCCCGGCACGCGCCGGCTTCCGTCCTCCCCCGGCTGCCAGGCAGGCCTCGCGGCCGATCTCCACCACTCGCTCGATCCGAGTTTGGGGCTGCTCATGGACGTCTCCTTCCTTGGTGGACCGCACCCTCAAAGGGGTGTCGGCGTCGTCGCTCCCTTCGACTTCGCCCTCGACCGCGAACTGTGGCGATGGGTGCCCGACGAGGTGTCGCTGCACCTGACCCGTACACCGTTCGTGCCCGTCGAGGTCAGCCTCGACCTGGCGCGCCTGGTCAGCGAGCACGAGACGCTCGGCGACGCGGTGCGCGCGCTGAACGCCGTCCAGCCCGAGATCGTCGCCTACGCCTGCACGTCCGGCAGTTTCGTCGGCGGGATCGCCGGGGAGCGCGCGATGTGCGAGGCCATGACCCGGGCCGGCGAGCTGCCGTCCGTCACCACGTCCGGCGCCCTCCTGGAGGCCCTGGAGGAACTGGGCGTACGCCGGATCGCACTCGTCACGCCGTACACCGTCTCCGTGACCCAGGCCCTGGAGGAGTACGTCGCCGAGGCGGGCATCACCGTCACCGGCCGCGCCTACATGGGCCTGACCAGGCACATCTGGAAGGTCCCGTACCGCGATGTCGTCGACATGGCCCGCGGGGCGGTGCGCGGGGCCGCCGACGCGCTCTTCATCAGCTGCACCAACCTCCCGACGTACGACGTCATCCCGCAGCTGGAGGCCGAGCTGCGCATTCCGGTGATCTCGGCCAACCAGGTCACGATGTGGGCGGCGCTGCGTCACCTGGGTACCCGGGCGGTAGGGCCGTACCAGGCGCTGATCGACGCGTCGGCGCGGGTGCGGCCCGTACCGCCCGCACTACCGGAAGAACAGGAAGGTTGGGCATGACGGCTCTCGGATTTCTCTACCCGGGCCACTCGGCCGAGGACGACTACCCGCGCATCGAGCAGCTCCTCGGCAGCGACATCCGCCTCCAGGTCGTCCACACGGACATCGGCGAGGACGCCCACCGTGTGGACGCCCTCCTGGAGATGGGTTCGGCCGCCCGGCTCGCCGCCGGGGTCGAGGAGCTGCGGCTGTCCGGGGCCGAGGCGGTGGTCTGGGCCTGTACCAGCGGCAGCTTCGTGTACGGCTGGCAGGGCGCCCACGACCAGGTCCGCACCCTGGCCCTGACGGCGGGGCTGCCCGCCTCCTCCACGTCCTTCGCGTTCGCCCACGCGGTGGGGGAGCTGGGGGCGAAGCGGGTCGCCGTCGGCGCGACGTATCCGGACGACGTGGCGGGGCTGTTCTCGGCCTTCCTGGCCGACGCGGGGTTCGAGGTCGTGGCCGTGCGCGGCTCGGGGATCATCACCGCGGCGGAGGTCGGGACGTGGGGTGAGGGGGAGGTGCTGGCTCTCGCGCGGGCCGCCGACCGTCCCGAGGCGGAGGTGGTGCTGCTGCCCGACACCGCGCTGCACACGGCCTCCTTCCTGCCCTCGCTGGAGGCGGCGCTGGGGAAGCCGGTGCTGACCGCCAACCAGGTCACGGTGTGGGAGGCACTGCGGCTCGCCGACCGGCGGGTGAACGCGCCGGAGTTGGGCGCGCTGTTCACGAAGGAGCGCCCGGTGCAGGTGTAGGGCTTTCCCTCGCCCCCGCCGCCCCTACCCTTCCCGTCACCGTGTCCTCAAACGCCGGACGGGCTGAAAGGCATCTTCAGCCCGTCCGGCGTTTGAGGACGAGCGCGGAGCGCGACACGGGGGCGAGGGGCGTAGCCCCATGCGTGGACGGGAACGGGTAGGGGCGGCGGGGGCGAGGGAATAAGCGGAGCCAACCTCCTGTTAGGAACTCGCGGACATCGCGAGCAACAACAGGAGGAATCACCGTGGCGGACCACACGCCCACCGGGACCAGCGACATCCGAGCGGAAGCGAAGGGCACCGCCCCCACCCCCCTCTCCGTCCTGGACCTGGTCACAGTCGGCGCAGGCCACACCGCGACCGAGTCCCTGCGGACCGCGGTGGAGCTGTCCCGCCTCGCGGAGACCCGCGGCTTCCACCGCTACTGGGTGGCCGAGCACCACTCCATGCCGGGCGTGGCCTCCTCCTCACCGGCCGTGATCCTCGCCCACCTGGCCGCCCACACGACCCGCATCCGTCTGGGCTCGGGCGGCGTGATGCTGCCGAACCACGCCCCTCTGGTCATCGCGGAGCAGTTCGGCACGCTCGAAGCGATGGCCCCGGGCCGTATCGACCTGGGTCTGGGCCGGGCCCCGGGCACGGACGGCGCCACGGCCGCGGCCCTGCGCCGCTCGGACCGCCTGAACGAGGGCGCCGACGATTTCCCCCAGCAGCTCGCGGAACTGACCCGCTTCCTGGACGACGACTTCCCCGACGGCCACCCGTACGCCCGTATCCACGCGGTCCCGGGACCGGTCCAGGCGACCTCGCCCGGCGGAGTCCAGTCCCCGCACCGGCCGCCGGTCTGGCTGCTCGGCTCCTCCGGCTTCAGCGCCCGCCTCGCCGGCACCCTCGGTCTGCCCTTCGCCTTCGCGCACCACTTCTCGGCGCAGAACACCGTCCCGGCGCTCGACCTCTACCGGGAGTCCTTCCGGCCGTCGGCCGTGCTCGACGAGCCCTACGCCCTCATCGGCGTCTCCGCGCTCGCGACGGACGACGAGAAGGAGGCCCGCCGGCAGGTCGAGGCCGCCGCGCTGAACATGGTCCGCCTGCGCACCGGCCGCCCCGGCCTGGTTCCCACCCCGGAGGAGGCGGAGGCGTACGACTTCAGTCCGATGGAGCGGGAGTTCGTCGACTCCTGGAACGCGAACGTCGTCCACGGCACGGCCGACGAGGTCCGCTCCGGTCTCGACGACCTGCAGAAGCGCACCGGCGCCGACGAGCTGATGCTCACCGCCAACGCGCACAGCGGCGCCGTACGCCTGCGCTCCTACGAACTGATCGCGGACGCGTACGGACTGCCCGCCTAGGACCTGCCCCCGCGCTCTACGGGACGGCCGCCGCCGACAGGAGCGCGGAGATGCGATCCGGCGCCACCGGCCGGGAGTACAGCCATCCCTGGCCGGTGTCGCAGCCGATGCGCCGCAGCCGGGTGGCCTGGCCGGCCGTCTCCACGCACTCGGCGGTGACGGTGAGGCCGAGCCGGTGCGCGAGCTGGATCATCGCCTCGACGACGACCTCGTCGGCGGGGTTGGGCGGCGTGCCGGCGCCGTCCGCGCCCTCGTACTCCCCGCTCTCGTACTGGAAGCCCCGGACGAACGACCCGTCGAGCTTCAGCACCGAGACCGGCAGCCGGCTGAGGTAGGCGAGGTTCGAGTACCCCGTGCCGAAGTCGTCGATGGCGATGCCCACGCCCATGTCGCTGAGCGCCTGGAGTGCCTGGAGGGGCCGGCCCGCGGAGCCCATCACCGCGGACTCGGTCAACTCCAGTTGGAGCAGATGCGGGGCGAGCCCGGTCTCCGCGAGGATCGCCGCCACGTCGGACACCAGGTCGGAGTCCCAGACCTGCCGTACCGCCACGTTGACGCTGACGAAGATCGGCTCCGCGTCCGGGTGGTCCAGCTGCCAGCGTCGGGCCTGCCGGCAGGCGGTGGCCAGCACCCAGCGGCCCAGCTGGACGATCGACCCGTCCTCCTCGGCCAGTCCGATGAACCGATTCGGCGTCAACGTGCCGAACTGGGGATGGTTCCATCGCACCAGTGCCTCGACGCCGCGCACCACGCCGTCCTCCATGCAGACCAGCGGCTGGTACTCCAGGACGAACTCCCCGCGCTCGACCGCGGGACGCAGCGTGGAGGAGAGCGCCTGACGGGTCATGCGGTGGGCGTTGCGCTCCGGGTCGAAGAGCGTCCAGCGGGCCTTGCCGTCGGCCTTCGCCCAGTACAGCGTGGTGTCGGCGGCCTGCATCAGGCCGGTCGCGGTGGTGCCGGCCGCGTGCCGCTCCACGACACCGATCGAGGCCGAGACCGACAGCCGCTGTCCGGACAGGTCGAAGGGCACCTGCAGGGACTTCAGCACGGAATCGGCCAGGTCCGCGAGCTGTTCCGTACCCGTCGAGTCCTCGACCAGCAGCGCGAACTCGTCGCCGCCGAGCCGGGCGACCAGCGGGGTGGCCGTTCTCGCGTACCCGGCCTCGTTCGCGCAGCGGGTCAGCCGTTCGGCGACGGCCGCCAGCAGCCGGTCGCCGACACGGTGACCGAGCGTGTCGTTGACCGCCTTGAATCCGTCCAGGTCGAGGTAGCACAGCCCGATCCTGCCGGTGCCGGACTCCTCGTACGCCTCGGCCTCCAGCGCGGCCGAGAGCCGCTCGAAGAACAGGGTCCGGTTGGGCAGCCGGGTCACCGGATCGTGCATCTGCAGATGCCGCAGCCGCGCCTGGAGTTCCCTGCGGCCGCTGATGTCGGAGACCGAGATCAGCACCGCCCGCTCCTCCTCGGGCAGCGGACTGACCGTCACCTGCGCCCAGAGCGAGTGGCCGTCGGGGTGCTTGAGGCGCCGGGTGCAGCGCAGCCGGGCCTGCCGGCCGCGGAGCACCTCGCGGTACGCGTGCCAGGTACGGGCGTCCGAGGCGAGGTCGACCAGGTCGGCGGCGATCCGGCCGACCAGGCCCTCCCCGTCGGAGCCCGTGCCGAGCAGCGCGGCCAGCGTGTCGTTGGCCGTGACGACCCGGCCCTCGCGGTCCACGACGGCCATCGCGAGGGGCGCGGCGGCGAAGGTGGCTCGAAACGTACGGCCGTCGACACCCGTACCGGCCCCGGACCCGTTCTCCGGGTGCGGAGGGACTCCGGGCGGGGCGGCGGCCGACAGCCTCGCCGGAAGTCCCGCGGCCAGACCGACCGGGAACGTGGACGAGAGGCCGGCCGGAAGTCCGGCCGACAGATCGACCGGGGTGTCGATCAGTGGCTCTACCAGGGGCTCGACGCGTCGAGCCCGCTCCTCGGGGGAAAGGGTCCCGGCACGAAGAGAGCTCGTGACGTGACTCTCTGTGACGGCCGACCGCACGAGGTCTGCCGTGGGCGCCGGTCCATCGGACGT
Organism: Streptomyces sp. NPDC127119; assembly: GCF_042677425.1. Lineage (NCBI taxonomy): Bacteria > Bacillati > Actinomycetota > Actinomycetes > Kitasatosporales > Streptomycetaceae > Streptomyces > Streptomyces sp. NPDC127119. The sequence goes on from NZ_JBHXTO010000217.1 coordinate 7,910, forward strand.
TCCGCTCACCGTTCGCTCCCGCTGTGTACTCGTTCGTCGTACAGGTCTCGTCGAGGGTCGGCCGGTGGTGGACGGCCGCTCCAGCCGTGTCCGCGCAGGAAAGTGTGCCGATCATAGAGGCTGGCCGTTAGGCCTTCCAGCTACCGTCCAGTGTCCCGGAAGGGCACCCCTTTCTGACAGATCGTTTCTGCCCGCACCTGGACAGGTTCCTTCACCGGCCGATCACTTGTGACGTTCCGTGAGTGCTCGGGGTGTCGGCGTGTCCTGGCGCCCCCCTGGTGCTCCCCGATGTTCTCGGTCGGATGTCGGCCCGCTCACTCCTTTGGATCAGATAAACAGGACGTAGGAGAACAAATCGTCACAGGCTGGTTGCGGTATCCCGAATTCCGCATCCGGAGGTCGACGTGCCGCGTCTGCTCCCCCTCAAGGGGCTCACCCGTGGCGGGGTCCGACCCCGTTGGTACGGGCCGGTGCGGACCGGACACGGATGGCGGATGCCCGCGGCCGTGTTCACCTCCATGGCGGCGCTCGCGGCCACCTCCCTGGGGGTTCCCACGGCCGCCGTGCCGCTCTCCGTGCCGTGCGCGCTGAAGCGGACCGCGGCCCACCACTCCGAGGGCGTGGACACCTGGAACGCCGCCTATCCGCGGCCCGCCCGCCGCCTGGACGCGGTGATGGTCTTCCTCTCCTTCCCCGACGCCACGCCGCTGACCAGGCCCGCCGAACTGACGGCCGACTACTTCCCGGCCACCAGCCGCTTCTTCGAACGGGCCTCGTACGGGAAGTTCCAGCTGCGCCCGCACCCGCTGCGCGAATGGATCCGGATGCCGCGGCCGTCGACGGCGTACGCCATACAGCGCGACTGGAACGCGGCGTCGCGCTCCGCGTACCTGCGGGACGCCCTCGCGGCGGCGGACAGCCGGGTCGACTTCTCCCGCTACGACGTCGTCTACTTCGTCGCCGATCCCGACGCCCCCGGGGTCGACTCGGACGCGACGAAGGTGGTGAACATGGACGTGCCGCTGCGGGCCGACGGCACGGACATCCGCCGGGTCGTCACGGTGTTCGAGAAGCATCCGCCGGACCGGCTGGTCCTGGCCCACGAGACCGGTCACGTCTTCGATCTGCCCGACCTCTACCACCGGCCCGTCGACGGCAAGGGCGACTGGGACACGTATGTCGGCGACTGGGACCTCATGGGCAGCCAGTTCGGACTCGCCCCCGACCTCTTCGGCTGGCACAAGTGGAAACTCGGGTGGCTGGAACCACGTCAGGTGGCGTGCGTACGCGACGCGGGCGGACGGGGTACGCGCCTGACGCTGGAACCGCTGGCGGCGGGAGCCGCGGTGGCCGCGGCGGGTGGCACGGCGGCGGGCGCGCCGATGTCCGAGCCGGGCTCCGAGCCGATGTCCGAACCGGGGTGGGCGGGGTTCGGGACGGCGGGCGGGACGAAGCTGGCGGTGGTGCGGACCGGACGCGACAGCGCCATCGCCTTCGAGGTGCGGGGGCCGGCCGGCAACGACGAGGAGGCCTGTTCGCAGGGCGTGCTCGTCTACCGCGTGCGCGGCGGGGCGGAATCCGGCCGCGGGCCGATCGAGGTGGTCGACGCGCACCCCGGTTCCGGAACCTGCTGGGACGACTCGGTCTACGCCCCCCTCGCGGACGCGCCGGTCGCCCTCGGGGAGAGCTTCACCGTCCCCGGGGAGGACGTACGGGTCGAGGTGTCGGACCGGACGGCATCGGGAGCGTGGACGGTGACGATCTCGACCGGACGGGACGACGGCAGGCCCTAGGCCCTGCCGTCACATTCCCGCCTGCCGGGCGACGCCTGGCACGCTCCCCCAGCCTCCGGCCGGGGGACCCCCACTCGCTGCACCGGGCGAAAGCCCAAGTACGTCCAGTACGCGGACTTCCGCCCGGCACACCGAGAGCACGCACCAGACGCCGCC
>NZ_JBHXTO010000218.1:0-9738 GCF_042677425.1 Streptomyces sp. NPDC127119
GAACGGTGGGGCCCTTCGACATCGTGCCCGGTGAGGCACTGGCGGAGGATACGAGATTCGAACTCGTGAGGGGTTGCCCCCAACACGCTTTCCAAGCGTGCGCCCTAGGCCACTAGGCGAATCCTCCGCGGCAAACAATACAAGACGTTGAGCCGTGCTCGCGAACTCGTTCCCCCCGCTCGGATCGGGTACTGTGTGCGCAGCCCCTCACGTGGCGCTATCTGACTGAACTCCCCCAGGGCCGGAAGGCAGCAAGGGTAGGTTGGCTCTGGCGGGTGCGTGGGGGGCGCTTGCGTTCGCGGGCGGGATCGGGACCGATCCGGGCGGGTCGGGCCGGGGGTTTCGGGCCGGTGCCGGTGGGGCCGGGCGGGCGGGAGTCGACGGGCGTTCCCCGTTGTCAGTGGGCGCCTATAACCTCGTATGTGTGTCGTCCCTCGCGCTGTACCGCCGTTATCGCCCGGAGTCGTTCGCCGAGGTCATCGGGCAGGAGCATGTCACCGACCCGTTGCAGCAGGCGCTGCGGAACAACCGGGTCAATCACGCGTACCTGTTCAGCGGGCCGCGCGGCTGCGGGAAGACGACCAGCGCGCGCATCCTCGCGCGGTGTCTGAACTGCGAGCAGGGGCCCACGCCCACACCGTGCGGTGAGTGCCAGTCCTGCCAGGACCTCGCGCGGAACGGGCCCGGTTCCATCGACGTCATCGAGATCGACGCGGCCTCCCACGGTGGTGTGGACGACGCCCGTGACCTGCGTGAGAAGGCCTTCTTCGGGCCCGCGAGCAGCCGGTACAAGATTTACATCATCGACGAGGCCCACATGGTCACGCCGGCCGGCTTCAACGCGCTGCTGAAGGTCGTCGAGGAGCCGCCGGAGCACCTCAAGTTCATCTTCGCCACCACCGAGCCCGAGAAGGTCATCGGCACGATCCGGTCGCGTACGCATCACTATCCCTTCCGGCTCGTTCCCCCCGGCACCCTGCGGAATTACCTCGGCGAGGTCTGCGGACGCGAGGGCATGCCCGTCGAGGACGGCGTGCTGCCGCTCGTCGTGCGGGCCGGCGCCGGGTCCGTGCGTGACTCCATGTCCGTCATGGACCAGCTCCTCGCGGGAGCCCGGGACGACGGTGTGACGTACGCCATGGCGACCTCCCTCCTCGGGTACACGGACGGCTCGCTGCTCGACTCCGTGGTCGAGGCCTTCGCCGCGGGCGACGGCGCCGCGGCCTTCGAGGTCGTCGACCGGGTCATCGAGGGCGGCAACGACCCCCGGCGGTTCGTCGCCGACCTGCTGGAGCGGCTGCGGGACCTCGTGATCCTGGCGGCTGTGCCCGACGCCGGTGAGAAGGGGCTCATCGACGCCCCCGTGGACGTCGTTGAGCGGATGACGGCCCAGGCCGGGGTCTTCGGCGCCGCCGAGCTGAGCCGTGCCGCCGACCTCGTCAACGCCGGTCTGACGGAGATGCGGGGGGCCACCTCGCCCCGCCTCCAGCTCGAACTGATCTGCGCTCGCGTGCTGCTGCCCACGGCCTACGGCGACGAGCGGTCCGTCATGGCCCGGCTCGACCGGATCGAGCGCGGTGTGAACTTCAGCGGGGGAGGGGCGGGAGCAGGGGCCGGACTCGGGGGCGGGGTCGGTGGGCCCGCCGTCGGTTACGTGCCCGGGCCCGACGCCCACCCGGGAGCCCCTGCGGGACAGTCGGGGCAGCCGGGACACCCGGGGATGCCGGGCGGTGGTCCCGCCGCCGCCCGCGCCGCCGTGCGGGGAGGGGGAGCGGGCGGAGGAGGAGTCGGGCAGGGGCCCGGAGTTCCCGGTCCCGGTCCCGGCCTCGGTTCCGGTCCCGGTGGTGATGTGGGGGGCGGGCCTGCCCAGGTCCCGGCCGCGCCCGCCGCCGCGTACACGCCTCCGCCCGCTCCCGCCGAGACTGCTCCCACTCCCAGTCCCAGCCCTAGTCCTGCCGTGCCTGCCGCCCCCGCCCCCGTCCCCGCGGCGGAGCAGCCGTCCGGGCCGGCTGCCGGTGCCTGGCCCACCGCGACAGCCGTGGGCAGCGGGCGGCGGCCGGGTGGCTGGCCGACCGCGTCCGCCACGGGCGGGGGGCAGCCTCCGTCCGGAGCGTCCGCCGCGCCCTCCCAAGCCCCTGCCTCCCCCGCTCCTTCGCAGGGCTCCGCGGGCCCGGCCGCGTTCGCCGCTCCTCCGAGCGGCGGGCCCGACCCCCGCACGCTCTGGCCGAACATCCTGGACGCGGTGAAGAACCGGCGCCGCTTCACCTGGATCCTGCTCAGCCAGAACGCCCAGGTGACCGGCTTCGACGGCACCACCCTCCAGATCGGCTTCGTCAACGTCGGAGCGCGGGACAACTTCGCGAGCAGCGGCAGCGAGGAGGTGCTGCGGCAGGCGCTGTCCGAGTTGTTCAACGTGACCTGGAGGATCGAGGCGGTCATCGACCCCTCCGGAGGCTCGGCGCCCCCGCCCGCACCCGGTGGCGGCTTCGGCGGCGGTGGATACGGCGGCAACACCGGTGGCGGCGGGGGCTACCCGTCGGGTGGCGGCGCCGCTCAGGTCACGGGCACGGGTGCGCCCCGCCCCGCCCCGCAACAGCCCGCGGCCCCGGCTCCGGCGCCCGGACCGGCCTCCCCGTCGTCCCAGAACCGCCCGGCGCCCGCCTCCGGCTCCGCGCCCTCGTCCGCTTCGGCGCACCAGCCTCCGCCGCGCCCCGCCGCCCAGGAGCCGCCTCCGATCTCGCCGGAGGACGACACCCCGGAGGACGACGATCCCGACCTCGACGAGTCCGCCCTCTCCGGCCACGAACTGATCGTCCGAGAACTGGGAGCAACGGTCCTGGAAGAGTTCACGAACGACTGACCGACCAACGGTCCACCCGGTCAGACCCACCGACCAACCCCGCCCCCACCCACCCAGGGGGCGCGGGGAACTGCGCACCCGGCCCCCACGCCGCGGCACCTGACGTACGACCTTGGCCCCCACTCCCCGAAGGGGCGCGGGGAACTGCGCACCCGGCCCCCACCCCGCGTCCCCCGACGCACAACCCTGCCCCCCACCCACCCAAGGGGCGCGAGGAACTGCGCGACAAGCCCCCACGCACCCGCACCCGGCACGGATGCCCGCCACCAAATCCCCCGCCGGCCAGGCGTCCCGCTACGCTGACCCCCGTGAACGTCCTAGTAATCGGCGGCGGTGCCCGCGAACACGCCCTGTGCCGTTCCCTCTCCCTCGACCCCGACGTCACCGCGTTGCACTGCGCCCCGGGCAACGCCGGTATCGCCGACGTGGCCGAGCTGCACGAGGTCGACGCCCTCGACGGCAAGGCCGTGGCCACGCTGGCCACGGACCTCGGCGCCGAGCTGGTGATCGTCGGCCCGGAGGCACCCCTCGTGGCCGGGGTCGCCGACGCCGTGCGCGAGGCGGGCATCCCGGTGTTCGGCCCCTCGCAGGAGGCCGCCCAGCTGGAGGGCTCCAAGGCCTTCGCCAAGGACGTGATGGCGGGCGCGGGCGTCCCCACCGCCCGCTCGTACGTCTGCACGACCCCCGCCGAGGTGGACGAGGCGCTGGACGCGTTCGGCGCCCCGTACGTCGTGAAGGACGACGGGCTCGCCGCCGGCAAGGGCGTCGTCGTCACCGACGACCTCGCAGCCGCCGCGGCCCACGCCAACGCCTGCGACCGCGTGGTCATCGAGGAGTTCCTCGACGGCCCCGAGGTCTCCCTCTTCGCGATCACCGACGGCGTGACGGTCGTCCCGCTGCAGCCGGCGCAGGACTTCAAGCGCGCCCTCGACGGCGACGAAGGCCCCAACACCGGCGGCATGGGCGCGTACTCGCCCCTCCCGTGGGCCGATCCGAAGCTGGTCGAGGAGGTCATGCAGACCGTTCTGCAGCCGACCGTCGACGAGCTGCGCCGCCGCGGCACCCCGTTCTCCGGGCTGCTGTACGCCGGGCTCGCGATCACCTCGCGCGGCGTGCGGGTCATCGAGTTCAACGCCCGTTTCGGCGACCCCGAGACCCAGGTCGTCCTCGCCCGTCTGAAGACGCCGCTCTCCGGCATCCTCCTCGCGGCCGCGAACGGCACCCTCGCCGACCTCGAACCGCTGCGCTGGAGCGACGACGCGGCTGTCACCGTGGTCATCGCCTCGCACAACTACCCCGGCACCCCCCGCACCGGCGACCCCATCGAGGGCCTCGCCGAGGTGGCCGCCGAGGACGCCCCGCACACGTACGTCCTGCACGCCGGTACGAAGCGGAACGGCGACGCCGTCCTCAGCGCCGGGGGCCGCGTGCTCTCGGTCACGGCGAGCGGCAAGGACCTCACGCAGGCCCGTACCCGCGCGTACAGGGCGGTCGACCGGATCCGTCTCGACGGCTCCCAGCACCGTACGGACATCGCGGCGAAGGTCGCGGAAGCTGCCGCGGAGTAACCGCGGTAACCCTCGGTTACGAGCTTTCACCTGCACCGTCCGTGACCACGCGACACCCCGTCGACACCCTGCGCAGCACGCGCTCATGACGTGCTCAACCCCTTCGGGCCCCGGATCCGGCACAGGATCCGGGGCCTTTTCGTCAGCCACCTCTAGCCAAAGCCATTCCATCGAGTGACCGATCCCCCATCCGGCTGACGTCGGCCGGGGCCCCAACTAGGGTGCGGCGCAAAGCGTTCCGGCACTTGGCCCACCGGCATTGCGATGTCAGTCGCGGGTGCCACAGTGGGGGAGTGAGCAACGCAATGGACGTCCGCCGGCGGTGGCTGGGTATGCACACGTCGGGCGGGCAGTAGGGGGTGACACCGGTCGTGTCCGGTATGGGAGTGGAGTTGGGTGCGCACACCGCGCGCTCACGGGCTCTCGCCGTGCTGCGCATCCGCAGCAGGGCGCTGGCCGTCGCCCTGCTGCCCGCGGCCGTCGCCGTCGTCCTGCTCGTCGGCGGGTCGACCGGGCACATCGACGGCCCCGGCTGGGGCGTGGTGCGCGCGGTCGTCACGGGGTTCGCCGTGTTCGTACTGCTGTGCGCGGTGGGGGTCGCGCTGCTCGTCGCCCGTGCGCGGCCCGCCATGAGCCCCACGGTCCCGGTCGCCGAGGAGTCGGCGCCGGATCTGTACCGCATGGTGCGGGATCTGGCCGACCGCCTCGAAGTGCCCGCGCCCTCCGCGATAGCGCTCACACCGGACTGCGACAGCTGGCTTGAGGACCGGACCCACCCGGCCCACGCCCCGCCCCGCCCGGAGTCCGAGGACGAGATGGAGGGCGGCCGTGGCCTGGGCCCCGCACACCGGCGTACGCCCGCCGCGCCCGTCCTCGTCATCGGCTCCCCCTTCCTGTGGTGGATGCGGGTCGGTGAACTGCGGGCCGTGCTCGCCCCGGTCGTCGCGGGTACGGGACCGTCGGCGCACCCCGACATAGCCGCGGCCCGGCGTTTCGTACGAGGTCTCGACGCGGCCGTGGCGGTGGCGTCGGCGTCCACCCGCGGACCGCTGACCCGCCTGGTGCTCGGCGTGGCCGGCTGGGTGGCGAGGATCATGCTGCGCGGCTGCCGCGTGCACGCCGCGGAGATGGAGCGGGGCGTGGCGACCGCGGCGGCGGAGCGTGCGCAGACCGTGGACTACGGGCTGCGGATCGTCGCGCAGGAGCAGGTGGGCCTGGCGTACGCGGGCTGGGACCGGCTGCTGACCAGGGTCGCGCTGCCCGCCTGGCGCATGGGGCGGTGGCCGTCCCGGCTCGACGCGGGTGTCGTCGCGGCGCTCACCGAGCTGTCACGGCGTGACCGGCTGGCCGAGGGCTTCACCTCCCGCCTCGGCGAACGGCCCGCCTGCGATCTCCTGGAGGAGCCGGGCGCGATCGACGAGGCGACGTCCCTGCTCGCCGCGCGCCTCTTCCACGGCGGCCCCGCCGAGACCGGACCCGACTGGGCCCCGGTCGACTGGGCGGAGTATCCGGACGAGGTCGTCGACCGCAAATGGCGTACGGACGCGGCACGGCTCCATCGCGTACTGGACGGACTCGGCGTGAGCCGCACGGCGGGGCCGGGCGCATCCGAGCCGGAGGGCCCGACGCTGGACCGCGTGATGGACCACCTTACGTCCGCCGCACCCCCGCCCCCGCCCCCGCCCCCGTCTTCGCCTTCGCAGGGCACGGACGACGGCGCGACGGCGTACGAGGCCGACGGCGGCCCGGAGAGCGACGAGGACGGCGTTCCGGCGACCGAGCGGAGCGCGGCGCTCGCCGCGGTGCTGAGCGCCGAGCTGGCACGCGAGGAGGCCGCGACGACCGCCGGGCCGACGGCGTCCCCGACGCCCTCGACGGCCTCCGCGGGACAGGGCGGCCCCGACCTGGCGCTCTGGGACGACGGCGCGCTGCCGCTCTTCCCCCTGCAACCGCCGCGGACGGGACGTGAGTTGCTCGGCGACCATGTGACGGCGATGGTCTGCTGCGCGGCCATGGACACGGCCGGGGCGATGCCGGGGCTCGACTGGCTGGACGGCCCGTCGCTCCTCGTGAACGGCGAGCGCTCCGCGGACCTCGGCCCCCGAGTCCTCAGCCTCATCGAGGAGGGCGACCCCGCCCCCCTGCGAGCCTGGCTCCTGGACCTCGGAGTACGAGCAGAAAAACCAGTCAGACTGGTCTGACCCCGGGCCCTCACCCGGGGACGCGAGCCCCCGCACACTCACCTCCCTCCAACCCGCGCGCCGCCACGGCCCCCCGCACCCCACCCCACCCAGGGGCGCGGGGAACTGCGCGCCCAGCCCCGACGAACCCGCACGCCGCCATGGCCCCCGCACCCCACCACCCCCACCCACAGGGGCGCGAGCCCCCGCAAGCTCACCGCCGTCCGACCCGCGCGCCGCCATGGCGCCCCGTACCCCACCCCACTCAGGGGCGCGGGGAACTGCGCGCTCAGCCCCGGCGGACCCGCACGTCACGAACCACCTCCGGCCCGCCATCTCCCCACCGGCCGCGGGCAATTAGCGACGAACGGTGACGGCGCGCATGCGTAATGTGATGTGCTGGGTCCACCCGTGTCCACCCGTGCGCGGGGGCACACATGGGCAAGGACGTACGAGGGAGGGAACGTCACATGGGGACCGAGCAGATCCGCCGGTGGGAGTCGGGAGCGCTGGCGCACGCCGTCACGGACCCATTCGGACAGGGCCCCGTCCCCTGGCTGCGCGGCAGCGAGAACTACTTCGACGACACCGGCCACGTCGTCCCCTGGTACGTCGACCACACCCCACCCCCCGGCGCGACCACCGCCCACGACCGCTACCGGAGCTCCGGCCCACGCGTCCCCACCCCGCGGGCGACCGCCGGAGACCCCCGCTCGGCCGACGACGTCCACCGGCAGATCAAGGGGTTCGCCTCCACCGGCGCGGTCGCCCCCGGCGAGGCCGTCGACTTCCACATCACGGTGGACCCGCCCCAGCAGTTCGGCGTGGACATCTACCGCATCGGTCACTACGGCGGCGACGGCGCCAGCAAGATCACCACCAGCCCGCGCCTCTCCGGGATCGTCCAGCCCGCCCCGCTCACCGCGGACCGCACGGTCTCCTGCCACCACTGGTGGCTGTCCTGGCGGCTGCAGATTCCGTCGTACTGGAGCATCGGCGCGTACGTCGCCGTCCTCACCACCGACGACGGCCACCGTTCCCACATCCCGTTCACGGTCCGCGACGACCACCCCGCCGACCTGCTGCTCGTCCTGCCGGACATCACCTGGCAGGCGTACAACCTCTACCCGGAGGACGGGCACACGGGCGCGAGTCTGTACCACGCGTGGGACGAGGACGGCCGGCTGCTCGGCGAGGCCGATGCGGCGACGACGGTCTCCTTCGACCGTCCGTACGCGGGCGCGGGCCTGCCCCTGCACGTGGGCCACGCCTACGACTTCATCCGCTGGGCCGAGCGCTACGGCTACGACCTCGCGTACGCCGACGCCCGCGACCTGCACGCCGGCCGTATCGACCCCACGCGCTATCGCGGCCTGGTCTTCCCGGGCCACGACGAGTACTGGTCGACGGCCATGCGCCGCACCGTGGACGTCGCCCGCGAGCAGGGCACCTCGCTCGTCTTCCTCTCCGCCAACACCATGTACTGGCAGGTGGATCTGGCGCCCTCCGCGTCCGGCACCCCCGACCGGCTGCTCACCTGCCTGAAACGCCGTGGACCCGGCAGACCCGCGCTGTGGCGGGAGATCGACCGCCCGGAGCAGGAGCTCCTCGGGATCCAGTACGCGGGCCGGGTTCCCGAGGCCCACCCCCTCGTCGTCCGCAACGCCGACCACTGGCTGTGGGAGGCGACCGGAGCCCACGAGGGCGACGAGCTGGAGGGCATGGTCGCGGGTGAGGCCGACCGCTACTTCCCCCGGACCGCGCTCCCCGAGCACCAGGGCCGCATCCTCCTCTCGCACTCCCCGTACCGGGACACGGAGGGGACGATCCGCCACCAGGAGACGTCCCTGTACCGGGCGCACTCCGGTGCCCTCGTCTTCGCGGCGGGCACCTTCGCCTGGTCCCCGGCCCTGGACCGGCCGGGGCACACCGACGCCCGTGTCCAGCGGGCCACGGCCAACCTCCTGGACCGCATCTGCAAACGCGACTGAGGCCGCCGCCCCTGGTTCCGCACGGCCCCCTGGCCGAGGCCGGTCCTCCCGTACGGGAGAATCGAGGCATTCAGTCAGAACCACGGGGAGGAACCGTGTCCGGATTCGTCGAAAAGCCCGAGCCTCTTGAGGTTCCGGGTCTGGTGCACCTGCACACCGGCAAGGTGCGCGACCTGTACCAGAACGAGGCGGGCGACCTCGTGATGGTCGCCAGCGACCGCATCTCCGCGTTCGACTGGGTGCTGCCCACGGAGATCCCCGACAAGGGCCGCGTCCTGACGCAGCTCTCGCTCTGGTGGTTCGACCAGCTCGCCGACCTCATGCCGAACCATGTCCTGGGCACCGAACCGCCGGCCGGCGCCCCCGCCGACTGGCAGGGCCGCACCCTGGTCTGCAAGTCCCTGGAGATGGTCCCGGTCGAGTGCGTCGCCCGCGGCTATCTCACCGGCTCCGGTCTCGTCGAGTACGACAAGACCCGTACCGTCTGCGGCCTCGCGCTCCCGCACGGGCTCAGTGACGGCTCGGAGCTGCCCGCCCCGATCTTCACCCCGGCCACCAAGGCCGCCGTCGGCGAGCACGACGAGAACGTCTCGTACGAGGAGGTCGCCCGCCAGGTCGGCGCGGAGACCGCCGCCCAGCTCCGGCAGGCGACGCTCGCCGTCTACAGCCGGGGCCGGGACATCGCGCGCGAGCGCGGCATCCTCCTCGCGGACACGAAGTTCGAGTTCGGCTTCGACGGCGGGACGCTCGTCGTCGCCGACGAGGTGCTGACCCCGGACTCGTCCCGCTTCTGGCCCGCCGACCAGTGGGAGCCGGGCCGCGCGCAGCCCTCGTTCGACAAGCAGTACGTACGCGACTGGCTGACCTCCGCAGAGTCCGGCTGGGACCGGAAGAGCGAGCAGCCGCCGCCCGCGCTGCCCCAGCAGGTCGTGGACGCGACCCGCGCCAAGTACGTGGAGGCGTACGAGCGTCTGACGGGCACGCCCTGGGCCTGAGCGCGATGCCGCGGCGTCCGCGGGCCCTCGCGGTCCACGCGAAAACCCCCAGTCATCGACCGGGGGTTTTCGCGTTCTTCTTCCTCTGAGCGGACGACCAGGTTCGAACTGGCGACCACCAACATTGCAAAGTTGGGCTCTAAC
>NZ_JBHXTO010000219.1:0-9737 GCF_042677425.1 Streptomyces sp. NPDC127119
GACAGAGGCAGACGCGGCTGCGGGACGGTGGGGGCGGGCCGCGCCGTTCCCCGCGCCCCTGGAAGGCCCCTGCGGGCCCCAGGAGAGGGCTGCGGGCCCCCAGGACGTGTCCTGGGGGCCCGTAGCTGCGTACGTACCGCGGAGCGGTCAGGCCTCGGTCTTCTCCGGGGCGGCCTCGACGGCCTCCTCGGTCGAGCCCTCGTCGGAGGCCTCGGCAGAGCCCTCCGTGGAGGTCTCGTCCTCGTCCTCGTCGTCGAGGTCCACGACCTCACCGTTCGTGTCCTTGACGGTGGCGGCCTCGACGACCACGGCAAGAGCCTTGCCGCGGGCGACCTCGCCGACCAGCATCGGGACCTGGCCGCCTTCGACGACCGCCTGGGCGAACTGGTCGGGAGACATGTTCGAAGAGGCCGCACGCCGCATGAGGTGCTCGGTGAGCTCCTCCTGGTTGACGTTCAGCTTCTCCTTGTTGACGAGCTCGTCCAGGACGAACTGCGTCTTGATGCCCTTGACCGCCGCTTCCTTGGTCTCGGCGTCGAACTCCTCGGCCGTCTTGCCCTGGATCTCCAGGTACTTTTCGAGGTCGAGGCCCATCTGGCCGAGCTGGTGGTGCTCCAGGTTGTGCTTGCGGGTGTTGATCTCGTCCTCGAGAAGCTTCTCGGGGACGGGCACCTCGACGAGCTCGAGCAGCTTCTCCAGGACTCGCTCCTGGGCCTGCGTGGCCTGGTCGTACTGCTTCATGTTCTCAAGGCGCTTGCGGCTGTCGGCACGCAGCTCTTCGAGGGTGTCGAACTCCGACGCGAGCTGCGCGAAGTCGTCGTCCAGCTCGGGCAGCTCGCGCTTGGCGACCTGGCTGACCTTGACGGTGACCTCGGACTCCTTGCCGGCTGCCGAGCCGCCCTTGAGCTCGGAGGCGAAGGTGGCCTCGCCACCGGCCTCCAGGCCCTTCACGGCCTCGTCGATGCCGTCCAGCAGCTCACCGGAGCCGATGGTGTAGGAGACGCCGCTCGCGACGCCGTCCTCCAGGACCTCGCCGTCGACCTTGGCCTCCAGGTCGAGGGTGACGACGTCACCGTCCTCGGCGGCACGCTCGACGGGAGCGGTCGAGGCGAAGCGCTCGCGCAGCTCCTCGACGGCCTTGTCGATGTCCTCCTCGCCGACCTCGACGGCGTCGACCTCGACCTCGATGCCGGAGTAGTCCGGGATCTCGATCGTCGGGCGCACGTCGACCTCGGCGGTGAAGTTCAGCGTCTCGCCGTCCTTCAGCTCCGTGATGTCGACCTCGGGCTGGCCGAGGACGTTCAGCTCGGCTTCGTTGACCGCTTCGGTGTAGAACTTCGGAAGCGCGTCGTTGACCGCTTCCTCAAGAACCGCACCGCGGCCGAACCGCTGGTCGATGACACGAGCCGGAATCTTGCCCTTCCGGAACCCCTTCACCGTGACCTGCTGGTTGATCTTCTTGTACGCCGCGTCGAGGCTGTCCTTGAGCTCCTCGAAGGGCACCTCGATGCTGAGCCGAACCCGGGTCGGGTTCAGGGTCTCCACGGCGCTCTTCACGGTTCGGTCTCCTTGGGGGCTGACTTCTTTGGGTTCTACTGACGGTCTCCACCGGATACGGCGGAGCCTCAGCGGACTGGCGGCCCTTGAGGGACGTAAAAATGCAGACACACGGGCGCGCAGTTTGCATACTAGCCGCAGCCGGTACACGCCCCAAAAAGGTGATCTCGCCGGTGGTCCGGCACGGTGGTCGGGGTGGCGGGATTTGAACCCACGGCCTTCCGCTCCCAAAGCGGACGCGCTACCAAGCTGCGCCACACCCCGTCTGGTGCGACACGTAGGGTACATGCCCGCGGACCGTGCCACGCCCGCATTTCCGGGGGCGTCGCCGCCCACCGGAACGGGGTGTGCGGCGAGGGGGTGCGACCCGCTACGATGCTTCAGTGCCGCGGGTCACTGACCTGCGGTGCATGCTGTGCGGGCGTAGCTCAATGGTAGAGCACTAGTCTTCCAAACTAGCTACGCGGGTTCGATTCCCGTCGCCCGCTCCAGATGACGTAGGGCCAGGTCGGAGATCGAAATCTCTGCCTGGCCCTCACGTGTTTCCGGGCCCGGTCAATCACCGAGGAACGTGAGCAGGGCCGCGAGGAGGCGGGCCGGGGCGTCCAGGGGTACGAGGTGGCCGGCGGCCGGGATCGTGCGCAGGCGTGCGCCGGGGATCAGGGCGGTCAGTTCCTCTCCCTTGGCGGGTGGGATCCAGGTGTCCTCCGCGCCCCAGCAGACGGTGACGGGCAGGTCCATCGAGGGGTACAGGCCCTGGATCTCGTCGGTGTGGGCCTGGTCGGCCTGGGCGATCTGGCGGTAGAAGGCCGCCTGTCCGTCCTCTCCCGTCCAGGGGGCGACGAGTCCGGTCAGGACGTCGGGCCGCAGTCCGCGACGGCTCGCGGAGCCGACGTACTCACGGACCAGTGCTTCGTGCAGCGGGGCCGGGAGTTGGCCGAAGACGTCGGCGTGCGCGGCGACCAGCCGGAAGAAGGGTGAGCCCCAGGGTGCCAGCGCGACCGGGTCGACCAGCGCGAGACGTCCGTACGCGGCCCCGTGAAGCAGATGCGCGCGGAGGGAGACGCAGCCTCCGAAGTCGTGCGCGATCACCGAGGGGTTCGTGAGCCCCCAGCGGTCGAGGAGTTGGGCGAACACCACTCCCTGCGCCTTCAGCGAGACGTCCTGGCCGTCACTCTTCGCGGAGGCGCCGTAGCCCGGCATGTCCCAGACGTGGACCCTGTGCCCCTCGGCGGCCAGGGCGGGGGCGATCTCGTGCCATACGTACGACGAGAACGGGGTGCCGTGCAGCAGCACCACCGGTGGGCCGTCCTGCGGTCCGAGGCGGTCCCATCGGAGGGTCCCGATCGGACTCTCCCAGCTCTCGCGCAACCGCCAGGAGGTCTTTCCGTCCACTCCGTCCACTCCGGCGTGCTCCTTCGCTCTCGCCGAGTCGCCCGGCGTCCGATGTGGGGGGCGCGGTCACGACCGCGGGCGTCACGGCGACAGAAGCAGCGGCGCGCAGAAGCGGTGGCAGTAGCGAAGACGAAGTGCCGATTCCGGGGTCGTCGACGGGCCGGCCGTGCGCGGGCTCCGCCGGGCGACGGGTCCGGGCAGTGCCGTCCCGTCCGCTCCCGCGCCGCGCGCCCATGGATCGCCGGGCCCGTGCACCCGCTCAGAACTGGATCGAGTTGATGGTCTCCGCTATCGAGTTGAGGAAGCGCTGGATGTCGTCCGCCATGCCTGTGGAGGCTAGGAAGAAGCCGAAGAGCACGGCGACTACCGCCGGCCCCGCCTTGATCGATCCACCCCGTATCAACACCACCAGGACGATCGCCAACAGCAGCACCACTGACAGCGAAATGGCCACAACTGATCACACCCTACGGTCGGTCCGCTCTCCCGGCCCGGAGGTGCAACCCCACACACCCCCGCCAGAACCATCGTGCCACCAACAGGGCCGCCGTATGCGGCGGGTGAGGCATCCATCGGTAACCGACGTGAACGGGCAGGCCCCGCACGGCAATTCGAGGTATCCCTCCCACGAGGAATTCAGAGAGATCGTTTCCATGTCCACACACCTGCGCACACAACCTGTTCGCAGGTAATTCGAATTGTTGGCACAGGCACACCCGCCCCCTGCCGGGCGGGGGACTAACAGGGCACTAAAGCCGACTCGATGGGACATTCCACCAGAGTCGCCCGCGGGTGGTATGCGATGTTTAGTCATGACGAATCAGGACGTAACACCCGCGCCGAATGTGGCGCTCGCCATAGTCATTGCCATGTCAACTTCACCAAATCCTGGGTACCCGAGGGACGATAAGCAGGATTCGACTCAGGGGTTTTACGGAATCCCACAGACAACGCTAGGGTGCTTCAGATGTCCTACGCCGCCTCGTCCCCCGCATGTGCGGCGAGGTCGCGGATCGTCTCCCCCGGCTCCTGGTGGGAGGGTCTGTGACGAACTCGCTCCGTCCGCACGGCCAACAGAGGGCTCCACTCCCACCGGCACAGTCACCGGCCCCAGGAGTACCGAGTCCGCGACCAGCAGGAACGCCGGACGCGGGCGCCGCCGCCGCGCCGGAGGTCAGACCCGCCAAACCGCGCGACGCGTTCTTCGACAACGCCAAGTACCTCGCGATCGTCTTCGTCGCGATGGGCCACGCCTGGGAACCGCTGACCGACCACAGCCGCGCCGCCGAGGCGCTCTACATGGTCGTCTACACCTTCCACATGCCGGCGTTCATCATCATCTCCGGCTACTTCTCCCGCAGTTTCGACATGCGCCCCGACCGGCTGCGCCGGCTGATCACGGGCGTCGTCGTGCCGTACGTCCTCTTCGAGGTGGCGTACTCCCTCTTCAAGAGGTGGGCGGACGACGATCCGAGCCATCCGATCAGTCTGCTGGACCCTTGGTATCTCACCTGGTTCCTGGTCGCGCTGTTCGTGTGGCGGATGACCGTCCCGCTGTGGAAGGTCGTGCGCTGGCCCGTACCGCTCGCGCTCGCCATCGCGATCCTCGCCTCCGTCTCCCCCGACATCGGCGACGACCTGGACCTCCAACGGGTCCTGCAGTTCCTGCCGTTCTTCGTCGTGGGCCTGTTCATGAAGCCCGAGCACTTCCAGCTGATGCGGCGCCGTGAGGTCCGGATCCTGTCGGTGCCGGTCCTCGCGCTGACGCTGGCCTTCGCGTACTGGGCGGGGCCGCGGATGAACTCGGCGTGGTTCTACCACCGTGACAGTGCCCAGGAACTGGGTGCGCCGTGGTGGGCCGGTGTCGTGATGACGCTCGCGATGTTCGGCTGCTCGATGGTGCTCACGTCGTGCTTCTTCGCGTGGGTGCCGCGGCGCAAGATGTGGTTCACGGTTCTCGGGGCGGGCACGCTGTACGGCTATCTGCTGCACGGCTTCCTCGCCAAGGGGTCCCGGTTCTGGGGCTGGTACGACGACTACGGCTGGCTGAGTCATCCGGTCGGCGAGGTGTTCGTGTCCGTCTTCGCGGCGGCCGTCATCACCGCGCTGTGCACGCCTTTGGTGCAGCGGGTGTTTCGCTTCGCGATGGAGCCGAAGATGGAGTGGGCGTTCCGCCGGGACGCCACGGAGGTGGCTCGCGAGCGGGCCAAGTCTTGACGGGTTGGCTGCGCGCTTGCGGGCGGGTGCGCTTGCGGTAGTGGGGTGTCTGCGGGTCAGTCGTGGCTGGCCGCGCAGTTCCCCGCGCCCCTGAAAAGCAACCCTGCGGGTCCGTTGTCGCTGGGCGCGCAGTTCCCCGCGCCCCTTGGGCGCGCCCCTGCGGGGCTCGTCTCAGGGGTGCTTGGGGGGTTGTAGGCCCAGGAGTTCGTGCATGTTTCTGTATTTTTCTGTCAGGCGGGTGCGGGTCTCCTCGTCCAGGGCCGACAGGCGTTCCGGGTTCGCGTTGTGGGCCAGGTCCGCTTGTTTCACCAGGAGGGCGCCCGGCGTGGTCAGGATGCGGGTGGC
This sequence comes from Streptomyces sp. NPDC127119, assembly GCF_042677425.1. Lineage (NCBI taxonomy): Bacteria > Bacillati > Actinomycetota > Actinomycetes > Kitasatosporales > Streptomycetaceae > Streptomyces > Streptomyces sp. NPDC127119. The sequence goes on from NZ_JBHXTO010000219.1 coordinate 5,515, forward strand.
GTAGGTCTGTGGGGGCTCGGCCGGGCGTTTGGTGACGGCCAGCACCATGGCCTTCGTACGGGCGGAGAGCGCGGCCCCGCGCAGCCAGTCCTCGGAGAGTGCGTCGTCCTCCACGGAGTCGTGCAGCCAGGCTGCGGCGATCTGGTCCTCGTCGCCGCCGCGGGCGCGCACCCCCTCGGCCACCGCCCGCAGATGCTCGGCGTACGGGCGGCCCGCCTTGTCCGTCTGGGCGGCGTGCGCCTCGCGTGCCAGGGCCTCGACCTCGGTGAGGGTCAGCAGCGGGCGGGGCTCGTTGTCGGTCATGCGTCGAGTGTGCCCCGTAGCGCCGCCCTCGCCGGCACGGTCACCGCCGTCAGCCCGAGGACCACCACGGCCGCCACGAACGATCCGTACACCAGCGGCGGTATGTACGGTGCCTGGCCCGTCAGGCCCTTCATCATCGGGACGAGGGTGGCGAGGGCGATGGCCGTGCCGAGGGTGATGTCGGCCAGGGCGACGAGCAGCGCCTCCCAGCGGATCATGCGCATCACCTGGCGGCGGGTGGAGCCGATGCGCCGCAGGGTGCCCAGTTCCCGGCGGCGGTCGGGCACGGTCATCACCAGGGTGTTGGCGGCGGCGACGGCCGCGAAGCCGCCGAGGACGGCCGCCATGACGGTGTTCGCCCACTCGTTCAGTTCGAGGTCGAGGGACCGGGCGGCGGTGTAGTCGCCCCGGGGCAGGACCGTGCCCGCCTTCCCCGCCGCCCCCGCAAGGCCCTCCGCGGTCCCGCCCTTCGTCCACACCTCGGTGGGGAAGGCGGAGGTGACGTGGGTCGCGAGGTCGGCGTGGGCCATGGTGATCCGGGAAAGGCCCATGCCCCGCCCGTACGTGGCCACGACGCGCGGCGCGGTCTTCGTACCGTCGGGCAGACGCAGTTCGATGCGGTCGCCCACTGCGATGTCGGCGTTCGCAGCGAGGGAGGCGTCGATCGCGACCTCGCCCCGTTGCAGGGACAGGGCGCCCCTCTCGACCTTCAGGTCCTGCACGCGGGCCAGGTCGCGGGGCGAGCCCATGACCCCCTGCGCGGAGGCCGAGTCGAGCGTTCCGTTGCTGCGGAACAGCACCTCGGTCCTCAACAGGCCGACGGCCGCGGTGACTTCGAGGGCGCGAGCGGCCTTCTGCACGGCGTCGGGGGCGAGGCCCGGACCGGACGTCACGATGTGGTCGGCCACGATGCCGTCCCGCTGCTGCCGCAGGGTGGCCCGCTCCTCGCTGGTGTGCATGAAGACGAGGACGGACGAGAAGGCCGTCGCGAGGACGATCGGGGTGATCGCGGAGGCCGTCCGGCGGGCGTTGGTACGGGAGTTGGCGGCGGCGAGCGAGGCGGAGGCGCCCGCTCCGCGCAGCGGGAGTCCGAACAGGGCGGCGCAGGCGCGGGCGACCAGCGGGCCCAGCAGGGCCACGGAGAGCATGAACAGCATCACGATGCCCAGCGCCGCGTTGGCCGCGTCCTCGCCGGTCAGCGAGGCGGCGAAGCCCGCGCAGACCGCGCCTCCGACGGCCGCCGCGATCCCGAGCGGGGTACGGATCCAGCCCGGACGCAGCCGTTCCACCGAGGCCTCGACGAGCGCCTGCCCCGGCTTCGTACGGGCGGGGCGGCGGGCGGCGGCGTACCCCGCGACCAGCGCCGCCACCAGGACCGTACCGACGGCCGCGAGCAGCGGGATCCACGAGACGGACAGGCCGACGGCCTCCGGGATCGCGCCCTTGTCCCTGAGCCGCCCGAACCACCAGCGGGCCAGGGCGATCCCGGGCAGGCAGCCGATCAGGCCCGCGAGGGGTGCGACGAGGAGGGTCTCCGTGGCGATGGAGCGGCGGATCTGGCGCGGGGTCGTCCCGATGGCACGCAGCAGCGCGAACTCGCGGGCGCGCTGGGCCACCGACAGGGCGACCGTGCCCATGGCCGTGAAGACGGCGACCGTCGTGGCGATGCCGCAGAAGGAGCCGCCGAGGGCGATCAGCATCTCCTTCGACCCGGCGAGGGAGGAGTCCTCCAGGGCCCCGCGGTCGTCGCCGGTGTGCACCTGGGCGCGGTTCCCGAGGGTGTGCGCCACCCGGGACTTGAGGGTGTCGGCGGAGGTTCCGTCCTTCGGGAGGACGGCGATGGCGTCGATGCGGCCGGGGTGCCCGGAGACGCGTACGGCTTCGGTGTCGGCGAACCAGGCGGTGGGGCCGCCCGTTCCGGCCAGGCCGGAGACGCGGAAGGTGCGGGGGCCGCCGGCGGTCGTGAGGGTGACGCGGTCGCCCACCGTGCCCTCGGTGAGGCCCCCTTCGCCCGGCCGGGGAGTGTGGCCCGCCGTCAGCCGTTCGCCGGTGAAGGCGGTGGAGCCTCAGCCGTGCGCGGTGACCGGCTCTCCCGTACGCGTCCGCACGGGGAAGGTGACGTCCGGCACCGCGGTACGGGCGCCGGGTACCGCGCGGGCCTTCGCGACCAGCGAGTCGTCGAGACGGGTTCGGTCCGGGACCGGTACGGGTCGTCCTCGCGGTCCTCGCCGTGGCCGGTGACGAAGTGGGCGCGCTGGTCGGCGGCGGCGACCACGGGGGCGCCGGCGTAGCGCACGGGCGGGACCGAGGCGCGCAGGCCGGTCTCCAGGAGGATGCCGCAGGCCGAGACGATCAGCGCGGCCATCGCGAGCGCGACGAACGTCCCCACGAACGCGGCGGGCTTGAAGCGGACGGCGGCACGGGCGAGCCCGTTGGGCACGAACATCAGGCTGCCGCCGGGTCCGGGTGGGGAGAACCCCACCCTTATCGACCCCCCTTAATCGTTTGGTAAACTAAGTACTGACGCTTTCTTGACGTTCTCTTGACCCACTTGTCTTATTCAGCCGACCACCCCCTCGACCAAGGAGGAACGGGCCCATCGGACACGCAGAGCTTCTGATCGCCATGGGCGGTGCCTTTCTGGCCGCCGCCGTTCTCGCCCGCGTGGGTGCCCGGATCGGGCTCCCCACCATCCCCCTCTTCATCCTGGCCGGGATACTCCTCGGCCCCCACACCCCCGGCTTCGTGCTCGTCTCCGACCCGCACGAGATGGAGATGCTCTCCGCGCTCGGCCTGGTCCTGCTGCTCTTCTACCTCGGCCTCGAATTCCACATGGACGACCTCAAGGCGGGCGGGCGCCGGATGGCGCTCTCCGGAGGGACCTACCTCGCCCTGAACGTCGGCGCGGGCCTGGGCTTCGGCTTCGCCCTCGGGTGGGGTACGTCCGAGGCGCTGGTGCTCGCCGGTGTGCTCGGCATCTCCTCGTCGGCGATCGTCACGAAGGTGCTGGTCGACACGGGGCGGCTCGGCAACGCCGAGACCAAGCCGATCCTCGGCATCATCGTCGTCGAGGACATCTTCCTCGCCCTCTACCTGGCGGCCCTCCAGCCCATCCTGTCCGGCGCCGACTCGCTCGGCTCGGCCGTCCTGGACGGCGGCAAGGCCTTCGCCTTCCTGCTGCTGCTGGCGCTCGCCGCGCGCTTCGGGACACGGATCGTGAGCCGCCTCTTCGACACCAGGGACGACGAACTGCTCGTCATCTCCTTCCTCGGTGCGGCCGTGTTCATGGCGGGGGTCTCGGAGTGGTTCGGGGTCGCGGACGCGATCGGGGCGTTCATGGTCGGTCTGATGCTCGGCAGTACGACCTCGGGTCCGCGGATCCTCAAGCTGGTGCATCCCCTGCGGGACGCCTTCGGCGCGATGTTCTTCTTCGCCTTCGGGCTGTCCATCGATCCGGGGGATCTGCCGACCGTGCTGTGGCCGGTGCTGGCCGCCGTCGCCCTGACGCTGGTCATGAACGTGCTGGCGGGGCTGGGGGCCGCGCGGATCTACGGGTTCGGGCCCGGGCCCGCCGCGAACATCTCGACGACGCTGCTCGCTCGGGGGGAGTTCGCGCTGATCCTCGCGACGATGGCCGCGGTGGCGGGGCTCGACGAGCGGCTGTCGCCGTTCATCGCGGGGTATGTGCTCGTGCTCGCCGTGCTGGGGCCGTTGGCCGCGGGGCGGTCGGGGTGGCTGGCGCGGATCCTGCCCGGGGGGAAGGCGGCGCGGGCGGCCGAACAGGCCGCCGAGCCTCGGGAGTCCACACCGGTGGGCTGAGGGGACCTTTCCTCGCCCCCGCCGCCCCTACCCTCCCCGTCACCGCATGGGGGCTGCGCCCCCTCGCCCCCTTTTGCGCAGTTCCCCGCGCCCCCAGGTGC
>NZ_JBHXTO010000220.1:0-9725 GCF_042677425.1 Streptomyces sp. NPDC127119
GTTCCCCGCGCCCCTGAAGGGGCGGAAGCAGGGGCGCAGCCCCGCTTCCGAGGGGCGCGGGGAACTGCGCGGCCCACCCCCACCGGCCCGCAGCCAGGTCGCTGCCCCTGAGGTATCAGAAGGCGCTCAACGGCCGAGCGCCGCCAGCTCCTTGGCCGCCTCCGTGAGGTCCTTCGCCGTGTCGATGGCACGCCAGTACGCGCCCTGCGGGATCGGATAGCCGGCCAGGCGGCGCTCACGGGCCAGCCGCGGGAACGTGGAGCGCTCGTGGTCGCCGAGGGAGGGCAGCAGGTCGGCGAACTCGGGGGAGAACACGTACACACCCGCGTTGATGCCGTGCGCGGTCGGCGGGGCCTCGATGAAGTCCGTGATGTGACCGAAGTCGTCGGTCTGGACGGCACCCCACGGAAGGCGGGGACGGGCCAGCGCGAGGGTCGCCACCGCGTCGCGCTCGGTGTGGAAGTCCGCCATCTCCCGCAGCGAGAAACGGGTCCAGATGTCACCGTTCGTCGCGTACCAGGGGCGGTCGGGGTGGGGCAGGTGCTTCGCGGCGTACTTGAGGCCGCCGCCACGGCCCAGGGGCTCCGACTCGACCACGGTGGTCACGGAGACGGGCAGGTCCGTCGCCTCCAGCCATTCCTGGAGGACCTCGGCGAGATGACCGCAGGAGACGACGACGTCGGTGACGCCCTCTTCGGCGAGCCAGGTCAGCTGATGGCCGATGATCGGGGTCCCGGTGCCGGGGATCTCGACCATCGGCTTGGGGCGGTCGTCGGTGTAGGGACGCAGCCTTGAGCCCTGGCCGCCGGCCAGGACGACGGCTTGAACGGGGCGCGACGCTGCGTTCGGATCGGTCATGCCCGAACTTTACGTCGCGCTCCGCGGGATCAGCCGGTGGGGTTTGTGAGGGGCGCGGGGGAAAGGGGGATCCGCGGGTGGGTGGAGGGCTGGTCGCGCAGTTCCCCGCGCCCCTTGCGGGGCCCGGGCTCAGGCGTGCTGGGCTGCTACGCCCGTGGCGAAGGCCGTGTCGCACACCGGGCGGGCGAACGACTGGGCGCGGACCGGACCGTACGCGCGGACCGCCGCGCGGCCCAGGGCGCGGGCGATGGAGGCGCAGTGCCTGCCGAGGGACGGGCGGCCGTTCACGGCCTCCTGGAGGTGGGTGAGGGCGACCCCCGGGTTCTTGTCCTGGAGTTCCAGCAGGAGCTTGTCGCGCAGCACGTCCTGTGGAGCGCGGGACGGGGCGCGCCGGGAGACGTTCTCGGCGGAGGCGGCGAGGGCCGACGTCGAGGATTCGTTTCCCGACCAGTTGACCCTGGTGACCGCGAGCGTGCCGGAGAGCACCAGGACGACGGGCAGAACGAGGGCGAGGGTACGGCCGATCCGGCGGGCTGGACCGCGGCCGTGTCGGGTCGGTCGGCCGGAGGGGCCGTGGCCGTGTCGCGTCGAGTGGTTAGTGGAGTGCTTCACGCGAGTGAGGGTAGCGCGGGGTGATGATTTGGCGACATTTAGTAATCAGTTCGGGGGACGGGGGAGTGAGCGTTTTCGAGTTTGATGTTGACGAACAGCTGTCGAAATGCCCGGTCTGCCGGGGTATTTGTCGACAACGAAGAAGGCCCCGCAGTGGTCTGCGGGGCCTTCTTCGTCAACCTGGGTGAATTCTCCGGGATCCGCCCGGCCGGTCGGCGCGGTTGCGATCAGTCGGTGAGGCGCTCACCGGTGGAGGTCGAGAACACGTGGGTCTCGCCCGCGCGCGGCACGACGTGCAGTGTGGAGCCCTTCTCCGGGACCGCGCGGCCGCTGACGCGGACGACCAGGTCCTTGAGGTCGTCGCCGACCTTGGCGCTGCCGTAGACGTACCCGTCGGCGCCGAGCTCCTCGACGACGTTCACGGTGACGGCGAGGCCGGCCGGGGCGTCCGCGGTCTCCTTCGACAGGCTCGACGCGGCACCGCCGCCCTGCTCGACGATGTCGAAGTGCTCGGGACGGACGCCGACGGTGACCGTGCGGTCACCCTTGTCGGAGGCGGTCTTGAGGGCCTCGCGGTTGACGGGCACCACGCTGTTGCCGAACTTCACGCCGCCGTCGGTGATCGGGACCTCGACGAGGTTCATCGCCGGGGAGCCGATGAAGCCGGCGACGAAGAGGTTCGCCGGGCGGTCGTACATGTTGCGCGGGGAGTCGACCTGCTGGAGCAGACCGTCCTTGAGGACCGCCACGCGGTCGCCCATCGTCATGGCCTCGACCTGGTCGTGGGTCACGTACACCGTGGTGATGCCGAGGCGGCGCTGCAGCGACGCGATCTGCGTACGGGTCGAGACACGGAGCTTGGCGTCGAGGTTCGACAGCGGCTCGTCCATGAGGAAGACCTGGGGCTCACGCACGATGGCGCGACCCATGGCGACACGCTGGCGCTGACCGCCGGAGAGGGCCTTCGGCTTGCGGGCCAGGTACTCGGTGAGGTCGAGGATCTTCGCCGCGTCCTCGACCTTCTGGCGGATCTCGGCCTTGTTGACGCCGGCGATCTTGAGCGCGAAGCCCATGTTGTCCGCGACCGTCATGTGCGGGTACAGCGCGTAGTTCTGGAACACCATGGCGATGTCCCGGTCCTTGGGTGGCAGGTGCGTGACGTCGCGGTCGCCGATGTGGATGGATCCGCCGTTGACGTCCTCAAGACCCGCGAGCATGCGCAGGGAGGTGGACTTTCCGCAGCCGGAGGGACCGACGAGGACGAGGAACTCGCCGTCCGCGACGTCGAGCTCGAGCTGGTCGACGGCGGGCTTGTCGCCACCCGGGTAGATGCGGGTCGCCTTGTTGAACGAGACAGTGGCCATGGTGAGGGGCCCCCTTCACCGGCAGGAACGTGCCGGACGATCCGTTGTAAAGGTGGTGTACCGCTACGGAACGATCCGTAGTGGTGTAGTCCACATGAGCGGACTGGTTCAGGACGCTACCCCGCGTTCACACGTTCTGTCAGTACTCGGTGGGTAATGAAGTTCGAGGAAATTTTCGCCGGACCCCCACTGTGACGTGGGTACACTGCTTCGGGCGTGCCTGCGAGCACGCACAGGCACGTCCGCGTGCAGGCCTCCTTAGCTCAGTCCGGCCAGAGCAACGCACTTGTAATGCGTAGGTCGTCGGTTCGAATCCGACAGGGGGCTCTTGTTGTGCCGGGAGGTCCGGGTCACTTGGTGGCTCGGGCCTTTTGCGTGGGCAGGCCCGCCGCCTGGGCGATGACCCGGGCCGTGCGCAGGCCCTCCCGGTGGGCGGAGCCGGAGTGGGCGGGGCGGCAGCGGCCCCATTCCGGGGAGTACTCGGCCATGACCGCGCCCGGGTGGTCCGTGGTGAGTTCCGTGAGCGGGGCCTTGCGGCCGGCGGCGGCCAGGACGCGCTGGAACTCGCCCGCGTTGGCGAAGTCGCACACCGTGTCCTCCGTGCCGTGCACCAGGTGGATGGGCAGGGGAGGGGCCGAGGCGCAGACGTCCATGGGGGACGGCAGGCCGAGCAGCGGCTCGGGCTGGTTGTAGCGGGCCGAGATGCCGACCACGGCGGCCGGGCGCCAGCCCTCCGGCGGGTCCGGGCGCAGGGCCGTGGCCATCGCGGCACGCCCGCCCAGGGACCAGCCGACGAGGACGACCTGTGCCGGGTCCCGTACGAAGTCCCAGGTGAAGCGCAGCGACGCGGCGAGCTGCGGACGGCCGCCGTCCTCTGCGTCCGGGTGCCAGTCCGGGACTATCACGGTGGCCCCGAGACGGGCGACCTCCGCGGCCAGGGCGCCGAGGACGTCCCGTTCGGCGGGGCCGCGGCCGTGCCAGAGCAGGACCGTCGGGGCGTCCGGGGCGGCTGCGCGATGGATGTCGAGGAGCTGACCGTCGGACGAGTAGCGGACGGTGTCCATGACTGCGGTGCTCATGGGGTTCCCCTGTCTCTCAGCGGCCCGCGACCCGGTCGGCGATACGCGCGATCCGGGACGACTGTGCGGCATGGGTGGTGACTTCGCGGCGGTCGGCGGCTCGATACGTCGCGTACATGCCGTGTACCCCGAGCCAGCGGAAAGGTTCGGGTTCCCACTTGCGGACCTTGTGTTCGACCCAGGGAAGTGTGGTGAGGTCCGTCTCGCCCGACTGGCCCGAGTCCCGCTGGACCAGGTCCCTCAGGGTGCGGGCGGCGAGGTTGGCCGTGGCGACCCCGGAGCCCACGTAACCGCCCGCCCAGCCGAGGCCGGTGGCGCGGTCGAGGGTGACCGACGCGCACCAGTCGCGCGGTACGCCGAGCACGCCCGACCAGGCGTGGTCCACGGCGATGCCCGAGAGCTGGGGAAACAGGCGCAGCAGGAGTTCGCGCAGGGCCTCGACCGTCGAGGCCTGCGTGCGCCCGTCGTTGTCCGTACGGGAGCCGAAGCGGTACGGGACTCCGCGGCCACCCAGGGCGATACGGCCGTCGGCGGTGCGCTGGGCGTACATGTACGCGTGGGCCATGTCGCCGAGGGTCTCGCGGCCCTCCCAGCCGACCGATTCCCACTGGGCGGCGGTCAGGGGCTCGGTGGCGATCATCGAGGAGTTCATGGGGAGCCAGGTGCGCCGGTGGCCCTTGAGGGAGGCCGTGAAGCCCTCCGTGCAGCGCAGGACGTAGGGCGCGCGGACGGTTCCGTACGGGGTGACGGCGTGCTTGGGCCTGATCTCCGTGACGGGGGTCGACTCGTGGATCGTGACGCCCAGCGCCTCGACGGCCGCCGCGAGGCCCTTGAGCAGTTTCACCGGGTGCAGCCGGGCGCCGTGCGGGGTCCAGGTGGAGCCCACCGCGTCCGCGACCCGGACCCGGTCGGCGGTCTCGCGGGCCCCGTACAGCTCGCGGTCCTTCTCGCCGTACGAGAGTTCCGTCTCGTGGAAGGCCCGCAGACGGGCCAGCTGGGCGGGGGTGTACGCGACTTCGAGTACGCCGCCCCGGTGGATGTCCGCCTCGATGCCCTCCTCGCCGGCGACCCCGACGACCTCGGCGACCGTGGCGTTCATGGCCTCCTGGAGGCGTACGGCGGCCTCGTGGCCGTGCAGGCGCGCGTAGCGGTCGCGGCCCGCGATGCCGTTGTAGAGCCAGCCGCCGTTGCGGCCGGAGGCGCCGTAGCCGCAGAACTTCTGCTCCAGGACGGTGATCCGCAGGAAGGGCGCGGCCTTCTTCAGGTAGTACGCGGTCCACAGCCCCGTGTAGCCGCCGCCGACGATCACCACGTCGGCGTTCGCGTCACCCTGAAGGGGCTCGCGGGGGGCGGGCAGGCCCTCCTCGGCGTACCAGAACGATATGCCGCCGTTCACGGTGGTGCGGGGCGCGCCCGGGGCCCGCGGCGGCTGCGGCAGGGGTGGTGTCCGGGGCTTGGGGGGCGCGTAAGGCGCGGGGGGTGTGCGGTCCATGCCGGATGCGCTGTCCGTGCTGGACGCGCTGTCCGGGTCGGACGCGCTGTCCGCGTTCTCCGTGCTGCTCATGCGCGGTGACGTTAGCTTCTCCGGGTGGTGGGTGTCTCCTTCGGATTTCGTGGTTCTGGAGAGGGTGAGGGTGGTGAAGGTGGGACATGGGCGGCTGCTGGAGCGCGGCGGGCGGTTTCTGGAGCGGTGGGGGCTGCGCCAGGAGGGCGCCCCGATGAGCGGGCAGGTCTCGGTGGTGCTGCCCGTGGTGCGCGGCGACGGGACGCGGGCCGTGCTGAAGCTGCAGGACCTCGACGAGGAGACGGCCGGCGAGGGGCTCGCGCTGCGCACCTGGGGCGGCGACGGGGTCGTACGGCTGCTGGACGAGGACGCGGAGAGCGGCACGCTGTTGCTGGAACGGCTCGACGAGGACCGGCCGCTCGCCGGGGTGCCCGATGTGATGAAGGCGACGTCGGTCCTGGCCGAACTGCTGGCGCGGATCACGGCTGTTCCGGCGCCGGCGGGGCTGCGGCGGCTGGACTCCGTCACCGCGGACATGTTCGAGCGGTTGCCCGCGGTGACGCGGTCCCTCGCGGCGGAGGACGACCGGCGGCTCCTCGCGGACTGCGCGGCGGCCGTGCGCGAGGTCGCGGACGAGCCGGGGGACCGGCTGCTGCACTGGGATCTGCACTTCGAGAACATCCTCGCGGCCGACCGCGAGCCCTGGCTCGTCATCGACCCGAAGCCGCTCGCCGGGGACCCCTGCTTCGAGCTGCTGCCCGCGCTCTGGAACCGGTGCGAGGAGGGGGCGTTGGAACGCCGCTTCGACCTGATGACGGAGGTGCTGGGGGTGGACCGGGAGCGGGCGCGGGCCTGGACGCTGGGGCGGGTGTTGCAGAACTCGCTGTGGCGGGTCGAGGAGGGCGGGGGCCTGGACGAGGACCAGGCCGGTATCGCGCGGCTGCTGCTGGGGCGTTGAGCGGCGTTGAGCGGCGTTGAGTGGTGTTGAACGGTGCTCCGGGGCGTTGGGGGCGTTGAGACCTCGTGGGTGGTCGGCGAGGTCAGGGTTCCAGGATCACCTTGCCGTGGGTGGCCCTGGTCTCCAGCGCGCGGTGTGCGGCGGCCGCATCCGCGAGGGGGAAGCGGTGGACGTCCGGGACCAGGCGGCCCTCGGCGGCCTCCGTGAGGGCGCGTAGTTCCAGGGTGCGCAGGGGGTTGGGGCCGCCCGCCCTCTGCAGCATGACCGGGCCTAGGACCGACTGCGACACGCCTTCGACGAGATACGGGGTGCCGTCGTGCAGGCCGGCGCCCGACCAGCCGAAGACGATGTGCCTGCCGGTGGGGCGTGCAGGATGGTCGGGGTGCGTGGGGCTTGTGGGGTGGGCGAGGAGTGCCACTGATTTCTGCGCCGTGTCGCCGCCCACCCCGTCGAAGACGACCGTGGCCGGGCGGTCGCCCAGGAATCGCTTCACCTGGTCCGGCCAGGCGGGGTCCTTGTAGTCGACGGCCAGGTCGGCGCCGTTCTTCCCGACGCGCGCCACCTTGTCCGGGCCGCCCGCCAGGCCGATCACGGTGGCACCCGCGTGCCGCGCGTACTGCACGAGGAGGGTGCCGATGCCGCCCGCCGCGGCGGGGACGAGGACCACGTCGTCGGGGGTCAGGTCGGTGAACTGGAGAATCCCCATCGTCGTACGGCCCGTGCCGATCATCGCGACCGCCTGGGCGAAGTCGAGGTTCCGGGGGATCTCGTGGAGGCGGTCGACGTCGGTGACGGCCAGTTCCGCGTAGCCGCCCGGGTGGAGGCCCAGGTGGGCCACCACGCGCTTGCCGAGCCACAGGGCGGCGACGCCCTCACCGAGGGACTCGACCGTGCCGGCGACCTCGCGGCCGGGGATCGTGGGGAGGGCGGGCAGCTCCGGGTACGGGCCCTTGACGCCCGCCCGGAGCGCGGTGTCCAGCAGGTGTACGCCCGCGGCGGCGACCTCGACACGGACCTGGCCGGGAGCGGGGCGGGGGGCTTCCGTTCGCTCGTACGTGAGGTTCTCGGGCGGGCCGAAGGTGTGGAGGCGGGTGGCGTGCATGCGGTCCGGGACGGGCTTCGGGACCGGCTTCGTGGTGGGCATGGGTTCCCCCGGGGCGTGGTGTGCGGCTGCTGCGCCCCAGCTTTTGACCTCAAGCACGCTTGAGGTCAAGGCCTGCCCGGGTGCGGATGCCGAAGGCCAGGGACACCGCCTCCAGCGCGCTGTTGAACGACACCTCGGAGAGCACGCCCGGAGCGGCCACCTGGTCGCCCGCGAGGTACACGTCGTCGCCGCGGTCCACGTGCGGGCGGTCGCGCCAGCTCGTGCCGGGGAGGTCGACGGCGCCCGTGCGGCCGTTCGCGAGCGCCTCGCGGCGGTACGTGACCCGCTCGCGCCAGGTCGGAAGCGCGAGGTCGAGGAGCCGCTCGGCGCGGGCGATGCCGTCCGCGCGTGACGCGTGCGGGGCGATCGGGAACTGGCCCTGGAGGAGCTGTTCGCCGGGTGGCGCGAGGGTGCGGTCCTGGGCCGTGAAGCGTTCGATCCAGCCGGGGGCGTCCAGGTCGGAGACGGCGAACGCGTCGCCGCGGCGGGTGCGGACGGCGAGGTCCAGCAGGGCCGTTCGGCCGCTCGGCCAGGTCAGGGAACTGTCCTGGAGGAGGGTGCGGGCCGCGTCCAGGGAGGTGGCGACGATGACCGGGCCGTGGCCGGCGGGGAGGGCGTCGAGGGTGTCGACGCGGGCGAGGGTCTCCATCCGTACGCCGAGGTTCCAGGCGCGGGCCGCCATCCTGTCGATCACGCTCGCCCAGCCGCCGCGGGGGTAGTGCGCCTCCGGGGGCAACCTCGTTGCGCGGCGCAGGCGTTCCTGGACGAAGGCGGCGGAAAGCGTGCCGGGGGCGTGGTGGAAGAGGGCGACCGCGGAGTAGTGGGCCGCGGCGGTCGCGCCCTCCTCGCCCACGATGCTCGTGGCCCAGGTGGCGAAGTCCTGGTCGACGGGGGCCTGTTGGGGTGTGCGGCGCAGGAGTCTGAGCATGGCGAGGGGTGGGGTGCGGCGGAGGGCGCCCTTGTGGTGGAGGCGGAGGCGGGCGGCTTCCAGGGGTGGGAGGGGGGCCAGTTCGCCGAGGAGGCCGCGCTGTTTGAGCCAGGTCCAGTGGGGGCCGCCCTTGTAGAGCGCGTGCGGGCCCTCGTTCGTCCTGTACGGGCCCTCGGCGGTGCGGGCCCGGCCGCCGAGGGTGTGGTGGGCCTCGTACACGGTGACCTTGGCGCCCGCTTCCGCGGCGGTGACGGCGGCGGTGAGGCCGGCGAAGCCGGCGCCGATGATCGTGAGGTGCGGTGTGAGGTGCGGTGTGGGGTGGGTGGGGTGCATGTTTTTTTTTGCCCCTTCGTTGGGGTGTTCTGCGTTGTCCTTACGACTCGTAGCGGGCTCGGAATGTGACATGCGGGGCTTTTTGGCTGGTCAGGGAGGGTGTCAGTGGTGGGGTGCAGGATGGGGGGATGGTGAGCAGAGCGGCGAAGGCTGGTTCCAAGGCGGGCGCGGGGGTCAAGGGTGCGCGGCGGCCCGAGGTGCGGCTGCCGTCGCTGGAGCCGTACGGGGGTGGGGAACTGGAGCCCGACGGGGACTATGACGGGCTGCTGTTCGGCGAGCTGGATTTCGTGGGGCAGGACGGTGGGGGTGCGCGGTTCATGGACTGCGCGCTGACCGGGTGCGCGGTCGATGAGACGCGGCTGCATCATGCGCGGGTGCTGGATTCCGTGCTCACCGGGTTGCGGGGGGTGGGGACGGACTTCGGGTCGGCGACCCTCCGGGACGTGGAGGTGGTCGATGCCCGGCTGGGCGGGGTGCAGATGCATGGCGCCGTGCTGGAGCGGGTGGTCTTCCGTGGAGGGAAGATCGACTATCTGAATCTGCGGGAGGCGCGGATCCGGGATGTGGTGTTCGAGGGGTGCGTGCTGGTCGAGCCGGACTTCGGGGGTGCACGGCTGGAGCGGGTGGAGTTCGTGGACTGTGTGCTGAAGGGGGCGGACTTCACCGGGGTGTCGCTGACGGACGTGGATCTGCGGCGGGCGGCCGAGGTGGGGTTTGCGCGGGGGGTGGATCGGCTGGCGGGGGCTGTGATCAGTCCTGCGCAGTTGTTGGATCTTGCGGGGGTGTTTGCTGCGGAGGTGGGGGTTCGGGTGGTGGGGGTTGAGGTGTGAGGTTCCCTGCGGGGGGTTTGGCGTGGGCTTGGTGGGGGGTGGGACCGTGGGTGGTGGGAGCGGGCCGTGCCGGTACGTCGAGTCCGCCGCCCCCGTGCATACGGCTCTTGGTCTG
>NZ_JBHXTO010000221.1:0-9619 GCF_042677425.1 Streptomyces sp. NPDC127119
AAGAGGTGTTGCCACAGCAGCGCTCCGCCGTTGGCCGAGTCGAAGACGTGTGCGCCGAACTTCCGATCCGCCTCCAGCGCGAACAGCGCGGCGGCCAGCACGGGGAAGGCGAGCAGCACCAGGACCGCGGTGAGCAGCACGTTCCACACGAAGATCGGCATACGGAACATCGTCATGCCGGGGGCGCGCATGCAGATGATGGTGGTGATGAAGTTGACCGCGCCCAGGATCGTGCCGAAGCCGGAGAAGGCCAGACCCATGATCCACATGTCGGCGCCGATGCCCGGCGAGCGGACCGCGTCCGACAGCGGGCTGTAGGCGAACCAGCCGAAGTCGGCGGCGCCCTGCGGGGTGAGGAAGCCACCGACCGCGATGAGCGAGCCGAACAGGTACAGCCAGTAGGCGAACATGTTCAGCCGCGGGAACGCCACGTCGGGCGCACCGATCTGCAGCGGCATGATCCAGTTCGTGAAGCCGGCGAACAGCGGCGTCGCGAACATCAGCAGCATGATCGTGCCGTGCATCGTGAACGCCTGGTTGAACTGCTCGTTCGACATGATCTGCGTGCCGGGACGGGCCAGTTCGGCACGCATCAGCAGCGCCATGACGCCACCGATGCAGAAGAACGCGAACGACGTGACCAGGTACATCGTGCCGATCGTCTTGTGGTCCGTGGTGGTCAGCCACTTGATCACGACGTTGCCGGGCTGCTTGCGCCGTACTGGCAGCTCGTTCTCGTACGAGTCTTCAGCCGCGGCGGCACCCTGAGGTTCATTGAGGATGCTCACAGGTTGTTCGTCTCCCGGTTCTTCTCGTGGTCCGTCTGCTCGATGCCGGCCGGGACGTAACCGGTCTGACCCTTCTCGGCGAGCTTCTTGAGGTGGTCCTCGTAACGCTCGGGAGAGACGACCTTCACGTTGAAGAGCATCCGGGAGTGGTCGACGCCGCAGAGCTCGGCGCACTTGCCCAGGAAGGTGCCCTCCTTGTTGGGAGTCACCTGGAAGGAGTTGGTGTGACCCGGGATGACGTCCTGCTTCATGAGGAACGGCACCACCCAGAAGGAGTGGATGACGTCACGCGAAGTGAGGACGAAGCGGACCGTCTTGCCCTTGGGGAGCCAGAGGGTCGGACCCGGGTTGTTCGTCTGCGGGTTCTTCGAGGCGGGCGTACCGACGTCGTAGACCCCGCCGGCGGCCGCCGGGAAGTCCTTCTTGAAGCGATCCGGGATCGCGTCGAGGTTCTTGTCGGTCTTCGCGTCACCGGACGAGCCGTCGACGTTCTCGATGTAGTTGAAGCCCCAGCTCCACTGGAAGCCGACGACGTTGACCGTGACGTCGGGCTTCTTGTCGAGGCTGAGGATCTTCGACTCGTCGCGGGCTGTGAAATAGAACAGCACCGAGACGATGATGAGGGGGACCACCGTGTACAACGCCTCGATGGGCATGTTGTACCGGGTCTGCGGGGGAACCTCGACCTTGGTGCGGCTGCGCCGGTGGAAGAACGCGCTCCACAGGATCAGGCCCCAGACCAGCACGCCCGTGGCGAGTGCTGCGGCCCACGAGCCCTGCCACAGGGAGAGGATCCGAGGAGCCTCTTCCGTGGTCGGGGTGGGCATACCAAGGCGGGGGAAGTCCTTGTATGTGCAACCGGTCGCGGTCGCCAGGACCAGACCCGCAGTCAGTGCCTGCAGCAGCTTCCGCCGCATCGGGCGCCGCGGCGAGCGGTCGGAGCCGTAGGGACTCACGTAGCGCCTTCCGAGAGTCTCGCCCGCGCGGTTGGCTGCGGCCTTCTCGCTGGTCGGTCGCCGCCCTGCGTCGGGCAGGGGTTTGGATGTTTATGCGGACCAAACCCTACTGGACGCTTTTTGGGGTCGCGCGGGGAGGGTCCCCAACGCGCCGCCACTCACCCCGAAGGGGTGGAATACGGGGCTCTGCGAGGCATGTGACGGGGCGTTCGGGTGTGCGAGCACCCCGGAACACCGCGGTCCGCCGACGACGGGGGGTCGGGTGGGGGCCCCTGCCGGGGGGCGGGGCGGTTCGTCGACGGCCGCGCCCCCTCCGGGGCTGGACCATTCGTTGACGGCTGCGGGTGCGTCGCGGTTGGCCGCGCCGTTCCCCGCGCCCCTTGCGGGGCGGGGGTGGGCGGTTCGTTGACGGCTGCGGGTGCGTCGTGGGTGGGCGCGCCCCCTGCGGGGCTGGACCATTCGTTGACGGCTGCGGGTGCGTCGTGGCTGGGCGCGCCGTTCCCCGCGCCCCTTGCGGGGCGGGGGTGGGCGGTTCGTTGACGGCCGCGGGTGCGTTGATGGGTGGGCGCGCCGTTCCTCGCGCTCCTCGGGGAGGGGCTTCGCCCCGTCCCCGGTCTTTTTTGGGGGCGCGGGGAACTGCGCAATCTTTTGCCTTTCGCCACTCAAGGCGCGCGGGGGCTGAGGGCCGCAGCGCCACGGGCCCTCCCCCTTAAGGGGCGCGGGGAACTGCGCGGCCAGCCCCCGCCACCCCCGCTACCCCCGCCGGAGGCCACCGCATAGCGTGAGCGTCGTGTCCTACTTCGACGCCGCGTCGTCCGCACCCCTCCACCCCGTGGCCCGCCAGGCCCTGCACGCCGCCCTGGACGAGGGCTGGGCAGACCCCGCCCGCCTCTATCGCGAGGGCAGGCGCGCCAGGCTCCTCCTGGACGCCGCCCGCGAGGCCGCCGCCGAGGCGATCGGCTGCCGCCCGGACGAGCTGACGTTCACCACCTCCGGCACCCGCGCCGTACACACGGGAATCGCCGGCGCGCTCGCCGGACGGCACCGCGTCGGACACCACCTGATCGTGTCCGCGGTCGAACACTCTTCGGTACTCCATTCGGCGGAGTCGCACCGCCGAACGGGCGGCACGGTGTCCGAAGTGCCCGTTCTGCGCACAGGCGCGGTCTCCCCCGACGCGTACGCGGACGCCCTGCGCCCCGACACCGCGCTCGCCTGCCTCCAGTCCGCCAACCACGAGGTGGGTACGCGCCAGCCGGTGGCCGCGGTCGCCGAAGCGTGCCGCGAAGCGGGCGTACCGCTCCTGGTGGACGCGGCACAGTCGCTGGCCTGGGGGCCGGTCGAGGGCGGCTGGTCACTGCTGACGGGCAGCGCCCACAAGTGGGGCGGCCCCGCGGGCGTCGGGCTGCTCGCCGTACGCAAGGGGGTGCGGTACGCGGCTCAAGGCCCCGCCGACGAGCGGGAGTCGGGGCGCGCCCCGGGCTTCGAGAACATCCCGGCCGTCGTCGCCGCGGCGGCCTCCCTGCGGGCCGTACGGGCCGAGGCCGACGCCGAGTCGGTCCGGCTGCGGGAGCTGACGGACCGGATCCGCGCGCGGGTGCCCGAACTGGTGCCGGACGTGGAGGTGGTGGGCGATCCGGTCACCCGGCTGCCCCATCTCCTCACCTTCTCCTGTCTCTATGTCGACGGAGAGACACTGCTGCACGAGCTGGACCGCGAGGGGTTCTCCGTGTCGTCGGGATCGTCCTGCACGAGCAGCACGCTGACGCCCAGCCATGTGCTGAAGGCGATGGGGGTGCTGAGCGAGGGGAATGTGCGGGTGTCGTTGCCGCTGGGTACTCCGGCGGAGGAGGTGGACCGCTTCCTGGCCGTCCTGCCCCGTACGGTCGCCGCGGTGCGCGAGAAGCTGGGGGCTCCCGCGACGGGGGCCGTCGCGGTGTCGCCCACCGGGGCGCCGGACGCGCTCGTCGTGGACGCCCTCGGCAAGCGCTGCCCGATCCCCGTGATCGAACTCGCCAAGGTGATCACCCAGGTCCCCCTCGGCGGCACGGTCCGGGTCCTCTCGGACGACGAGGCGGCACGGCTGGACATTCCGGCGTGGTGCGAGATGCGGGGCCAGGAGTACGCGGGCGAGGAGCCGGCTCCTCGGGGTACGGCGTACCTGGTCCGCAGGGTGACCCTCTAGCGCCGCCACGGCCCGCCGGCCGTGCGGACGCCGCCGAGCTCGGGTGGCGCGGCGTCCATCGGCGACTGCGGCCACGTAGTGGCTGGCCGCGCAGTTCCCCGCGCCCCTCGGGAAGGGGCTACGCCCCATCCCCGACCCGCTCGGGGACGGGACGCCAAACAACACATCGCCCGCCCCCACCCCCCTAGGGGCGCGGGGAACGGCGCAGTCTTTGGCCTTGCTCCCCCCTAGGGGCGCGGGGAACTGCGCAATCTTTGGCCTTGCGTCGCTCAAGGCGGGGGGGGGAACGCCCGGTTCACCCCCCACCCCCAGAGGCGCGGGGAACTGCGCAATCTTTTGCCTCACGCCCCACAGAGGCGCGGGGAGCAGCGCAGGGCCACCCCCTCCGTCCTCAGGGGCGCGGGGAACTGCGCGGCCAGCCCCCACGCACCTGGGGACGAAAAACAACCCGAGCCACTCCGGACCCGGGCAGCGGCCCTAAGCCAGATGCCCCTGGACCTGCGCCGCCGCGTCATGCCCGTACGCCTTCGTGAAGCGGTCGAGGAAGTGTGAGCGCCGGAGCTGATACTCCTGCGTCCCCTTCGTCTCGATGACCAGCGTCGCCAGCATGCACCCGACCTGCGCGGCCCGCTCGTGCCCGACGCCCCACGTCAGCCCCGACAGGAATCCCGCCCGGAAGGCGTCCCCGACCCCGGTCGGGTCGACCTTCGCCGTCTCTTCCGGAACGCCGACCTCGATCGGGTCGGACCCGACGGCCTCGATGCGCACGCCGCGCGCGCCCAGCGTCGTCACCCGGTGGCCGACCCGCGACAGGATCTCCGCGTCGCTCCAGCCGGTCTTGGACTCGATGAGCCCCTTCTCGTACTCGTTCGAGAAGAGGTATGTCGCCCCGTCGAGCAGCAGCCGGATCTCGTCGCCGTCCATCCGCGCGATCTGCTGGGAGAAGTCCGCGGCGAACGGGATCGAGCGCGTCCGGCACTCCTCGGTGTGCCGGAGCATCCCCTCGGGGTCGTCCGCGCCGATGAGGACGAGGTCGAGCCCGCCCACCCGGTCGGCGACCTTCTTGAGCTCGATGAGGCGGGCCTCGCTCATGGCACCCGTGTAGAAGGAGCCGATCTGGTTGTGGTCGGCGTCCGTGGTGCAGACGAAGCGCGCGGTGTGCAGCACCTCGGAGATCCGGACGGACTCGGTGTCGACGCCGTGCCGGTCCAGCCAGGCCCGGTACTCGTCGAAGTCGGAGCCGGCGGCTCCGACCAGGATGGGCGACGAGCCGAGCTGGCCCATGCCGAAGGCGATGTTCGCGCCCACGCCGCCCCGGCGTACGTCCAGATTGTCGACCAGGAAGGAGAGGGAGACCGTGTGCAGCTGATCCGCGACCAGTTGGTCGGCGAAGCGGCCGGGGAAGGTCATGAGGTGGTCGGTGGCGATGGAGCCCGAGACAGCGATACGCACGGCTAGGACACACTCCTGCGAGGAGGGGGATTGACAGTTCACGCTACCGGGTCGGCGTACGGCCGGCGGTGGGGTCCTGCTGGAGTTGTCGTCGGAGTCCGCTGGAGTCCTGAACTGCGAAGCAGGCAAAACTACCCGATAGTAGGGCTTTTTCATCCGGCTTCCGGTGCATACGGTTCCGTTATGACGAACCTCAAGATCCATGGTGGCGACGCCCCGCTCGGTCTCGAAGCCCTCGACACCGTCGAAGGCTTCGAAGGCGGTCTCGCGGAGCTGCGGGGCGACTGCGCGCGGATGGTCCCGCACTGGGAGGTCCCCGCCCGGATCACTGCCCGGCCGGTGTCCCCGGCACTCATCAACGGCGTGACCGTGCCACCGGCCTCCGCCCGCCTGCTGGACGGCATGTCCGACTACGGCGACTGATCACCCGGTGAAGGCGCGCGGGACGACGACGGCACGCCGATCTCGAACCCGCTCCCCCTGAAGGGAACCGCACGCTCCCCCGCCGCGTCCCATCGCTGTCCCCCGTAAAGGGGAGGCAGGATACGACCCTGCTCTGCCCTGATCCGGCCCGGTCCGGTCAGGGGTGGGTCCCGTGGGACGACGGCGTGGCAGAAGGAGCAATGCGGTGGACACCGAGCGACCCGACAACGAAGCGGCCGGAGCCGCCGACGAGGACCAGCCGCGCCGACGGCGTTCGCCGGTGGCCGTCGCCTCGGTGGCGGCCGCCGTGCTCCTCGTCGGTGGCGGCGGGGCGTATGTCGCCGCCACCACGACCGGTGGCTCCGGAGGCAAGGACGGTTCCGGTGCGCCGCGCGGCGACGGGAACCCGCCGCTCCTGGCCCTCGACGGCTACACGGAGAGCGGTACGGGCAACGGCACCGCGGGCTCCGACGGCACGGACGGCATCGCGCCCGGCGAGCCCGACCCGAACGGCGTGACCTACCGCGCCGAGGGCGAGCTGCCGGACGGCCCCTCCTCCGCGGCCGTCTACCGGACGAAGGGCACGGTCTCGGCGGCCGAGGTGGCGAGGCTGGCCGACGCGCTGGGGGTGGAGGGCACCCCGAAGGCGGAGGGTGACGCCTGGAAGGTCGGTGCCACGAAGGACGGCTTCGGGGCCGGTCTGCGGGTGAGCAAGCAGGCGCCCGGCACCTGGACGTTCAGCCGCTTCGCTCCCGGCACCGACGACTGCAAGGGCACCACCACGTGCGCCGACCGGAGCGGGGGCGCGGGCGGGAGCGAGAGCGCCAAGGGCGCCGACGTGGACCCGGTGAGCGCCGCCGCCGCGAAGAAGGCCGCGGCGCCGGTCCTGAAGGCGGTCGGCCAGGACGACGCGAAGCTCGACGCCGGCCAGCTGATGGACGCCGTGCGCGTGGTGAACGCGGAGCCTAAGGTGGGCGGCCTGCCGACCTACGGCTGGACGACCGGTGTGCAGATCGGCCCGGACGGCCAGGTGGTGGGCGGCAGCGGCCAGTTGAAGGCCCCGGCGAAGACCGACACGTACCCCGTCATCGGCGCGGAGAAGACGCTCGGGCTGCTGAACGGGTCCGGGACCGGCAACGGCCGCGTGGGGATCGGCGGCTGCGCCAGCCCCGTACCGCTGAAGGACCGGGACGAGTCGCCGTGCGAGGCGTCGAGCACGGCGCCGAAGTCCGATCCGGTCGTCGTGGAGGACGCGGTGTTCGGTCTCGCCGCGCACTTCGTGGACGGCCGGCAGGCGCTGGTGCCGTCCTGGCTCTTCGAGGTACGGCCCCCGGGGACCGACGACGGCTTCACGGTCACCCATCCCGCGGTCGACCCGAAGTACCTGACGGCTCCGAAGCCGCCGGAGGTCGAGCCGAGCGGCAGCGCGACCGGGCGGCCGAGCCCGCGCACGAGCGAACCCGGCGGCGGGGCGAGCACGGCGCCCGAGACCCGTGACGTACGGGTCGAGGGCTACAGCGCGGACGGCAAGGAGCTGACCGTGCGCTTCACCGGCGGTGTGTGCAGCGACTATTCGGCCTCGGCGGACGAGAGCGGCGGCGAGGTGACGGTCGAGGTCACCGACAAGCCGGACAAGGACAAGGTCTGCATCCTGATCGCCAAGGTCTTCCACGAGAAGATCGACCTCGACAAGCCGCTCGGGGACCGCAAGGTGGTCGGCTCGGACGGCAAGGCCGTGCCCCAGGAGAAGGACCTGCCCGACCGGACCGGCTGACGGCCGGAGGGCCGGGCAGCACCGCGGCCCGTCGGTCCGGGAACGCGAAAGGCGGCGCCCTGTTGGAGGGGGCGCCGCCTTTCGCTGTCGCCACGGCTTACGGGGCCATGGCCGACCAACTAGCTGAACGAGTCGCCGCAGGCGCAGGAGCCCGTCGCGTTCGGGTTGTCGATCGTGAAGCCCTGCTTCTCGATGGTGTCCACGAAGTCGATGGAGGCACCGCCCAGGTACGGAGCGCTCATGCGGTCGGTGACGACCTTCACGCCGCCGAAGTCCTTGACGACGTCGCCGTCGAGGGAGCGCTCGTCGAAGAAGAGCTGGTACCGCAGGCCGGAGCAGCCGCCGGGCTGGACGGCGACGCGCAGCGCCAGGTCGTCGCGGCCCTCCTGCTCCAGCAGGCCCTTGACCTTGGCCGCGGCGGCGTCCGACAGGAGGATGCCGTCGCTCACGGTGGTGGTCTCGTCCGATACGGACATCTGCTTCTCTCCCGGGTTGTACGGAGACTGCTTGCCGACGGTTCCAACCGGCGGGGCCGCGGATTCATTCCGGGCCGGGCGTCGAGTCTTTGTCTTCTCTCTTCATGCTCGCACACCCGCCCGGAAGCGGAGAACGACCTGTGGACAACCTCGGTGAACGGCCGCCGGGGTCCTCGCTGCGGCCTCCACGGGATTCACGTCACATGGACGCTATGGGCATCGTCAACGTGACGTGAAGCGGTTATGATAGATAGCGTCATTTCGACGAAAAGGCGTGTCCTGCTTGATCGCTCCAGTCGGACGGTCCAAGCGAGCCGCAGAACAGAAAGGGTGCGTGTCGTGACCACCGCCCAGACCCAGGAACTCGACGTACAGCCGACGCCCCTCGCCCTGCTGCTGCTCGGCCGCGAGGCCGACCCGCGGAGCGAGCGCGGCGTCGAGTGTCCCGGTGACCTGCCCTCGCCGTCCGACCCGAATCTGGTGGAGCGCGCCCGCGCCGCCAAGGAGAAGCTCGGCAGCAAGGTGTTCGTGCTCGGTCACCACTACCAGCGCGACGAGGTCATCCAGTTCGCGGATGTCACGGGCGACTCCTTCAAGCTCGCCAGGGACGCCGCCGCGCGCCCCGAGGCCGAGTACATCGTGTTCTGCGGTGTGCACTTCATGGCCGAGTCGGCGGACATCCTGACCTCCGACGACCAGAAGGTCGTCCTTCCCGACCTGGCCGCCGGGTGCTCGATGGCCGACATGGCCACCGCCGAGCAGGTCGCCGAGTGCTGGGACGTGCTGACCGAGGCGGGGGTGGCCGAGCAGGTCGTACCCGTCTCGTACATGAACTCCTCCGCGGACATCAAGGCGTTTACGGGCAAGCACGGCGGCACGATCTGCACGTCGTCCAACGCCAAGAAGGCCCTGGAGTGGGCGTTCGAGCAGGGCGAGAAGGTGCTGTTCCTTCCCGACCAGCACCTGGGCCGCAACACGGCCGTGCGGGACATGGGGATGTCGCTCGACGACTGCGTCCTGTACAACCCGCACAAGCCGAACGGCGGTCTGACCGCCGAGCAGCTGCGGAACGCGAAGATGATCCTGTGGCGCGGGCACTGCTCGGTGCACGGCCGCTTCTCGGTGGAGTCGGTGGAGGACGTCCGCGCCCGGATACCCGGCGTGAACGTGCTGGTGCACCCCGAGTGCAAGCACGAGGTCGTGAGCGCCGCGGACTACGTGGGGTCCACGGAGTACATCATCAAGGCGCTGGAGGCGGCGCCGGCCGGCTCGAAGTGGGCCATCGGTACGGAGCTGAACCTCGTCCGCCGTCTGGCGAACCGGTTCGCGCCCGAGGGCAAGGAGGTCGTCTTCCTCGACAAGACGGTCTGCTTCTGCTCGACGATGAACCGGATCGACCTGCCGCACCTGGTCTGGACGCTGGAGTCCCTCGCCGAGGGCAACCTGGTGAACCGCATCGAGGTGGACCGGGAAACGGAGCAGTTCGCCAAGCTCGCGCTGGAACGGATGCTGGCGCTGCCGTAGAAAGCCAAAAAAGACTGCGCAGTTCCCCGCGCCCCTGAAAC
>NZ_JBHXTO010000222.1:0-9586 GCF_042677425.1 Streptomyces sp. NPDC127119
CCCTCGCGGCCCAGTCCCCCGCCCCCCCTCACGGGGCGCGGGGAACTGCGCGAACGGCCCCCACCGGAGCCGCAGCCGAATCTCATCCGTCACCCGCCCCCGCCCCCTCCCACCGCACCGCGTGCAGCGCGACAAGCAACCGCCATACCTTGTGTGCGATCTCCTCCGGGGAGCCCTCCACGAGGCCGTGCAGCCAGTCCGCGAGGACGCCCGCGAAGGCCGCGGCGACCGCCGAGGCGACGAGCGGCGCCTGCGGCGCACAGGCGAGTTCGCGTTCGGCGAGGCTGCGGGCGCGCAGGTCCTGATGGAGGACGCGCCCCAGCGGCCCCCCACCCCCCGGCGCCAACAGCGCGCGATACAGCGGGGCGTGCGCCGACAGCCCCGCGAAGAATCCGAGCAGGGCGTCCGGCGCCGCCCTGGGATCGGGCCTGCCCCGCCACGCGTGCAGCGCGTCCACGGCATCGCGTACGACGTCGGCGCAGGCGTCGACGGCCAGCGCCTCCAGGTCGGCGTAGTGCAAATAGAACGTGGCCCGCCCGACCCCGGCCGCGCGCACCAGCGACGCGACGCCGACCTCGGTGAGCGGCCGCAGGGCGCACTCGTCGAGGAGGGCCCGGCGCAGCTTGGCCCGTGTGCGTTCGGCCCGGGGGTCGGAGGTCACCGGGCGACGAGGACGGCGGCGAGGGCGAGTGCGCCGGGCAGGGCCTGTGCGAACAGGATGCGCCGGTTGGCGGTGGCCGCCCCGTACAGGCCCGCGACGACCACGCACACCAGGAAGAAGACCTGGGCGGCGAACCCCGTCGGGTCGTCGGCGATCAGCCCCCAGATGAGCCCGGCCGCGAGAAACCCGTTGTAGAGCCCCTGGTTGGCGGCGAGCGGGGCGGTGGCCCGAGCCATCTCCCCATCGAACCCGTGCAGCCCGCGCCCCGGCTTCCGCTCCCACAGGAACATCTCCAGGACGAGGATGTACACGTGCAGAGCGGCGACAAGGCCGACCAGCACATTCGCGAGCGTCTGCATGGGGGTGGGCTCCTTCAGGGGGTAGGAACATCCTGGACAGGTGTCCATGTTTTCTGGACAGGTGTCCACTGTACATGGACGGCTGTCCAGGAAACCCCGGGAGTTCGCCGCGCCCGCCCGTGGACGTCACCGCGTGGGCGCCGCCCGTCGCAGGTTCTGTGCGCGCAGGGCCAGTTGCATTTCGAACTGGGCCGTCGGGTCGTGGAGCCGGTCGCCGAACAGTTCGTCCAGCTGGCGCATGCGATAGCGGACCGTCTGCGGGTGGACGGCGAGCCGCGCGGCGACCTCGCTCGCGTTGTGCCCGCACTGCAGCCAGCTGAGCAGCGTCTCCGCGAGGCGCTCCCGCTGCGGCAGCCGCACGCCGTCCAGCGGACGCAGATGCCGGTCGGCCATCGCGTCCACCAGGGCCTCGTCGCGGAACAGCAGCAGCGTGGCCAGATGGTCCCGGCAGCGCACCATCTGCGTATCGGGCAGCACCCCGCGCCGGGCCAGGTCCAGCGCCTCGGTGGCCCACCGCAGCGACCTCGCGCCCTCCTGAAGGGCGACGTTGGGGCCCATGGCGGCCCGTAACCCCTGCAGTGCCCCCGCGACGGAACGCGCCCGCCCGGGGCCCTCGGGATCGGGCACCACCAGCACGGCGGGCTGCACGTCGAACCGTGCCAGGAACTCCGGTGCCACGATGGGCGGCGGCCCCGCGGCCCGTGCCCCGCGGTCGATGACGACCACCGCCAGCGAACGCGGCACCGGCCACTGCGCGGTGCGCGCCAGCTCCGTGATCGCCGCGACCGACGCGGGCGGATCCACGATCAGCAGATCGATCAGCCGCGTGCGCCGCTGCCGCAGCTCGCCGGCCGCGTGCAGCCGCGCCTCCGTGTACCCGGTCGTCGTCGCGGCCGCCATCTCGTCGAGGTGCAGGAACAGCGCCTCCCCGAACGCGGCCAGCACGTGACGCGGCAGCAGTTCGGCGTCGACCAGGGCGTTGATGCGGCGCCAGGCCACCCGCGCGCCGAGACGCAGGGCCGACTGGAACGCGTCGAGACTGCGCCCCTCGTCCGCCTCGCCCCGGCCGATGCGCTGATACGTCGCCCGCACCGGCTCCCCGTCGCTGTCGGGCTCGGCCATCCGCTGCAGGAATCCCTGGAGGGCGTGCTCCACCCCCTGGTGCACGACCTGCATGTACGTGTCGTCCGTCGGCCGCGCGTACTCCGGGATCTCGGTCCTGATCGCCCGTACGACCTCTTCGGTGATGTCGGCGAAGAACGGTCTGAGCTGGTCGTGCAGGCCCGACGGGAACGACTTGAAGGGGCCGTCCACCGCTTCGGCGACGGTGGCGGCGCTGGTGGTGGCAGTGGCGGTGGTGGTCAAGGCCGTCATCCCGGCCTCGCTCGCCGGTATGCGGAATCCGTTCACGCGGCGGCTCCTTCCGCACACGGGAAGTGGGGCACATCGACGTTACCCGCGTGCTTTCCGCCCAGCTTCATCGCGGGCTGACAGAGACGCACCCGGGACTTGTCACTTCACGACAACCGCGGGTTCGTCACTTCATGACCAGGGGAGTCCTGGAGCGCGCCACGACCCGCCGTGGACGTCGATGACGGCCACGGCGGCGCAGCGTCAGCAAGGTGACCAGCGCGCCCGCCAGCACACAGCACGCCGCGATCCTCAGCCCCAGGTCGTACCCCTCCAGGAAGGCGTCGCGCGGATCGGCCCCGGACCGCAGTCCGGCCCGCTCGCGCCGGGTGAGGACCACACCCACCAGGACCACACCGAACACCCCGGAGACCTCGCGCGCCGCGCTCACCAGGCCCGTCGCCATCCCCATCCCGTCCTGCGGGACCCGCAGCAGGGACCGAACCGTCAGGGGAGTGGTGAGCGCGGACCCCCAGCCGATCAGCAGCAGCCCCGGTTGCAGATCCCAGTACCCGGCCCCCGCGCCCACGCCGGAGACGTACAGCAGGCCGATCGAAACCAGACCGAGCCCGCCCGCGATCGACACATGGGCGCCCACAGCGCGGGCCGCCCGCTCGGCCACCGGCGTCCCGAGCAGCAGCGTGCCCGCCAGCGGCAGAAAGGCCAGCCCCGCCTCGGTGGGGGAGAAGCCGAGCACCCGCTGGAGGTACAGGGCGGTGAAGAAGAACACCCCGTTGACGCCGACGCCCCACAGCACCTGCGCGAGAATCCCGCCGGTGAGGAACCGGTCGCGCAGCAGCCGCGGTTCGACGAGGGGCCGCGCGGTCCTGGCCTCCACGAGGACGAACGCGCAGACGGAGACCGCCGAGACCGTCAGACACTGCGGCACGGGCGCGGCGGTGAACCCGTGTTCCTGGCCGCGTACGAGTGCGTACGTGAGCAGATAGAGCGCGAGTACGGACAGCAGGACGCCGGGCACGTCCAGACCGCTGCGGCGGGGCGCGGACCTGGCGGGCACGGCCGGCATCAGCAGCAGGGCGAGCGCGCCGAGGGGGACGTTCAGCGCGAACACCCAGCCCCAGCCCCACCGTTCGGTGACGAAGCCGCCCACCACCGGCCCCAGCGCCAGCGCCACGGCCAGCGCCGCCGTCCACAGACCCACGGCCGTCGAACGCAGCCGCGCGGGCAGGTCCACCGCGATGACGGCGAGCGAGGCCGGAATGACCAGCGCGGCCCCGACCCCCTGCACCGTACGGGCCGCTATCAGCGCGCCCCCGCTGTCCGCGAGGGCGCACGCCGCCGAGGAGGCGGTGAAGACGACGATCCCGGCGGCCAGCACCGGCCTGCGTCCGCACAGATCGGTCAGCCGGCCGCCGGGCAGCAGCAGTGCGCCGAAACTGAGTACATAGCCGGCGGCCACCCACTCCAGGTCCGGGACCGTCAGGCCCAGTTCGCGCTGCACGGTCGGCAGGGCGACATTGATGACCGTGTTGTCGAGCGTCGTGATGAAGCCGGTCAGGGTGAGCAGGGAGAACAGCGCCAGCAGCCGTGCACGTCCCACCAGCCGCTCCTTCCGCCGTCGCACGGTTCGTCCGCACGGATTGTCGGCGGGGCGGGGGTGTCCGGGCTCTGGCCCACGGCGTGGAACCGGCACCGTGTTTTTGTCAGGGAACTGACAGAACGCGCGAGTCGAACTGTCAGCACGTCCTCTAACCCACCGGTGGCCCACAGGCGGAACCTGGGTCACCGCTCCAAGCCGGTGCCCACGCCGGACCGGTGTCCGTTCGCGGGCGGTGCCCGCCCCACCGGGCACCGCCCGCCGTCCCGATCAGCTCCGCCGCCGACCCAGTTGGAGCCGCCATGACCTCCGGAGCCCCCACGAACTCCGCCGGGCCCGCCGCCGACGACGCCTCCCTCGCGGACCATTCCCTCACAGACCATCTGAGGCACTGGGCCGAACACCGTCCGCAGCAGCGCGCCTTCAGCCATGTCGTCTTCCCCGACAGCTCCTCCGGCGGTCTGCACCGCACGCTCGGCTGGCGGGCCCTGGACGCCCGTGCCAGAGCGGTGGCGGCCCGCCTCGCCACCGTCGCGTCCCCCGGCGAACGGGCCGCCCTCGTCCTGCCCCAGGGACTGGACTACGTCGCCGGATTCCTCGGCTGCCTGTACGCGGGCGTCATCGCCGTACCCCTCTTCGGACCCGAACTCCCGGGCCACGAAGGCAGGCTGGCGGCCGTCCTCGCCGACTGCGAACCGGCCTGTCTGCTCACCGACTCCACCGCGACCCCCGCGATCCGCGACTTCGTACGGGACCGCAGGCTCCCGGACGTCCCGGTGATCCCCGTCGATCAACTTCCGCTCCGGCGCTACGAGTTCGGCTCGCACGGCGACGGCGGCCGACCGGGGCCGAGCCGGGAGCCGAGCCCGGGGGTGAACCCCAGGCTGAGCCGGGAGCCGAAGCCGCAGTCGAGTCCGGAAGGTGGCCCGGAAGCGAGCCCGGAACCGAGGCCCCTGCCCGACGACATCGCCTACCTCCAGTACACCTCCGGCTCCACCCGCAGCCCGGCCGGCGTGATGATCAGCCACGCCAACGTCGTCGCCAACGCCCGCCAGGCACTGGACGCGTTCGTCGCCGACCCCCGCACGAGCACGACGGTGGGCTGGCTGCCGCTCTTCCACGACATGGGACTCGTCCTCAGCATCGCCGCCCCCGTCGTGGGCGGCTTCCCGTCCGTCCTCATGGACCCCGCCGACTTCCTCCGCGACCCCGCCCGCTGGCTGCGCCTCCTCGGCTCGTACGAGGGCACGATCAGCGCGGCCCCGAACTTCGCGTACGACTACTGCGTGGCCCGCACGGCCCCCGAGGACGTCGACGAACTCCGCCTGGACCGCGTACGGGTGCTCATCAACGGCAGCGAACCGGTACGGGCCGGCACGGTGGAACGCTTCCGCAGGGCCTTCGCGCCGACGGGCCTCGCCCCCACGGCGCACTGCCCGGCGTACGGCCTCGCGGAGGCCACCGTCTTCGTGACCGCGAGCCCCCTGGACGAACCCCTTGCGGCCGTCGCCTGCCGGGCCGACGCCCTCGCGGCGGGGCGGATCGAGCTGACGACGGCGGACGACGGACACACGGAGCCGACCGTGCTGGTCGCGTGCGGCACCCCGGTCGGGCAGGAACTGCGGATCGCCGGCGCCGACGGCGGCGTACTGCCGGCCGGGCACGTCGGAGAGATCCAGCTGCGCGGACCCAACATCGGCCTCGGCTACTGGAAGCAGGCCGGACTCACGGCCGAGACCTTCGGCTTCGGCGCGGGGGAGGACTGGCTGCGGACGGGCGACCTCGGCGCTCTGCACGAGGGGCAGTTGCTCGTCACCGGCCGCCTCAAGGACGTACTCGTGGTGGACGGGCGCAACCACTACCCCCAGGACATCGAGGAGACCGTGCAGTCGGTCGTCCCCCTGGTCCGCCGGGACCATCTCGCCGCCTTCGGAGTGACCCGGCCCGACGCCGTGGGCGAGGAACTCGTGGTGGTCGCCGAGCACCGGCGGGACGCCGGCCCGACGGCGGAGGACAGCAGCGCCGCCGAACGCGCCGTACGTGCCGCCGTCTCGGCCCGGCACGGGCTGCGCCTGGGCGCACTGCTGCTCGTACCACCCGGCTCCGTGCCGCGCACGAGCAGCGGCAAGGTGTCCCGCGCGGCCACGCGGACACGGTTCCTCGACGGCGGGTTCGGGCCCCGATGAGCGCGTCACGCACGGCGGTCCGCGCGCTGGTCGCCGAACGGCTGCACGGCTGGTACGGCCTGCCGCCGGGCGAGTTGACCGACGACCGGCCACTGGCCGAGACCGGTCTGACCTCGCGCGACGCGCTCGCCCTGACGGCCGCGCTGGGCGAACTGGCGGGCCGGCGGCTGCCGGACACACTGCTGTGGGACGCGCCGACGATCGACGCGCTGGCGACGTACCTGGCCGAGGACGAACCGACGACGACCCCCGACCCCGCCCCAGCACCTGCTGCCTCCGCCGCCCCCAGGGTCGCTGTCGCCGTCGTCGGCGTGGGCTCTCGCTTCCCCGGCGGTGTCACCTCCGCCGACACCTACTGGCGGCTCCTCACCCGGGGGCAGGACGCCGTCGGCACGCTTCCCGAGGGCCGCTGGGACCCCTTCGTACCGGACCCGGCACAACTGCCGGACGAGGTGATCCGGCACGGTGCCTTCCTCGGCGGGCTCGACGCCGTCGCCGGTTTCGACGCCGAGTTCTTCGGCATCCCGGCGCACGAGGCCACCGCCATGGATCCCCAGCACCGCATGCTCCTGGAGGTCACCCGCGAGGCCCTCGACCACGCCTGCCTCTCCGCAGACACGCTCGCGGGCACCCGTACCGGTGTCTTCGTGGGCATCAGCGGCAACGAGTACGCGCACCTCACGACCGCCGACCCCCGTGCCGTGGACGCCTGGACGGCCACCGGCGCCGCCCTCAGCGTCGCCGCGGGCCGCCTGTCGTACGCGCTCGACCTGCGCGGACCCAGCCTGTCCGTCGACACGGCGTGCTCGTCGTCGCTGGTCGCCGTGCACCACGCCGTACGCAGTCTGATGTCGGGCGAGAGCGACACGGCACTGGCCGCCGGAGCGAACCTGCTCCTGACCCCCGCCGTCACCCTCGGCTTCCAGCGCGCGGGCGCCCTCGCGCCGGACGGCCGCTGCAAGGCCTTCGACGCCGCCGCCGACGGGATCGTACGCGGCGAGGGCTGCGGGGTCGTCGTCCTGAAACGGCTCACGGACGCCGACCGCGACGGCGACCGCGTCCTGGCGGTGATCCGCGCGACCGCCGTCAACTCCGACGGCCGCTCCAACGGGCTCACGGCCCCCAACGCCGAGGCCCAGCGCGCCCTCCTCGCCGAGGCGCACACCGCTCCGGCGAGCGTCGACTATGTGGAGGCCCACGGCACCGGCACCGCCCTCGGCGACCCGATCGAGGCGAGCGCCCTCGGTGCCGTGCTCGGCCGTGACCGCGCCCCGGAACAGCCCCTCCTGATCGGCTCCGCCAAGACGAACCTCGGCCATCTGGAGGCCGCCGCCGGTATCGCGGGCCTGGTCAAGACGGTCCTGGCCCTGCACCACGGCGAGATCCCCGGCCAACTGCACTTCACCCGGCCGGGCCCGCACGCCGACCTCGACGCGCTCGGGCTGCGCGTGGTCACCTCGCCCGAACCCTGGCCCCGCTACTCGGGCACCGCCACCGCGGGCGTCTCGGCCTTCGGCTTCGGCGGCACGAACGCCCACGCCGTCCTCACCGAACACCGCCCCACCCGTACGAGGCCGCCCGCGGCCGGGACCGCCGAGCGGCCCGCGCTGCTCCTGCTCGACGGCCCGACCACCGACCGAGTGCGCGCCTACGCCGGAGAACTGGCCGCCTGGCTCGACACCCCCGGCAGCCGACGCGTCCGCGACGCCGACCTCGCCCGTACCCTCGCGGGCCGCACCGGCCGCGGCCGGCACCGCGCGGCCCTCGTCACCAGCGACCGCACGGAGACCGTCACCGCACTCACTAGCCTCGCCGACGGCGCCCCCTCGCCCCACCTGATCACGGGCCACGGACCCCCCGGCGGACCAGGACCGGTGGTGTGGGTCTTCTCCGGCTACGGCTCCCAGTGGCCGGGCATGGGCAGCCGACTCCTCGCGGCGGAACCCGTGTTCGCGGCGGCCGTCGACCGCCTCGAACCCCTCCTGCGTGAACACGCGGACCTCTCGCTGCGCGCCGGACTGCGCCCCGACGCCGACCTGTCGACCCCCGCCACCGTCATGCCCGTCCTGTACGGCATCCAGGTCGCCCTCGCCGAACTGTGGCGCTCGTACGGTCTGGAACCCGCCGCCGTCATCGGCCACTCGCTCGGCGAGATCGCGGCGGCGGTCGTGTCCGGCGAACTGGACCCGGCGACCGGCGCCCGCACAGTCGCCGTACGCTCCCGCCTACTGGCCCGCCTGAGGGGCGGAGCCATGGCCGTGGTGGACCTCCCGGCCTCCGACATCCCCATATCCGCGCAGGAGTTCAGGACCCTCCAGGTGGCCGTGCACGCCTCGCCGACCCAGAGCGTGGTCACGGGATCCGCCGAGGACGTCGCGGGACTGGTCGCCCGGGTGACCGAGGCCGGCGGCTTCGCCCGCTCGCTGGGGGTGTCCGCGGCCGGACACTCGCCCGAAGTCGAGCCACTGCTGCCGGAATTCACCAAGGAGCTGGGCGAACTCCGGCCCTCGTCCCCCCGCTGCCGTCGCTACTCCACAGCGCTCGACGACCCCCGGAAGGCCGTCCCCTGCGACACGGCGTACTGGGCGGCCAACCTGCGCAACCCCGTCCGCTTCGCCCAGGCCGTGCGGGCGGCGGCCGAGGACGGACACCGGGTCTTCGTCGAAGTCGCCCCGCACGCCACGCAGTCGCATCCGCTCACCGAGACGCTGAACGACGCGGGGGCGGACGGCGCGCTGGTGGTCCCCACACTGCGCCGCGGCACCGACGACGCGGTGGGCTTCCGTACCTCGCTGGCTACGCTGCTCGTCCACGGCGTGCGCGTGACCCGGCCACGGGAGGGGCTGGCCCCCGAGGGCCGCATCGTGGACGTCCCGTCACCCCGCTGGCGCCACCGCCGCTTCTGGGCGGGCGAGGAGATCCTGCCCGAGACCCCGCGCCGGGTCGCGCCGGGCCCCGCCGCGACCCCGCTCGACCGACTCCGCCTGTGCGTGGCAGGGGTGATGGGCTACGCCCCCGACCACCTGGACCCCGACACCCCCCTGACAGCCCTGGGCCTGGACTCCCTCACGGCCGTACGCATACGAACAGCCATACAACAGGAGTTCAACATGGACGTGGCTCCAGCCACGCTCCTGAAACAGGCAACGCTAAGTGTGGTAACGGACCTACTGGCGACCACCCCACCAACACCGCGAGCAAACGCCCCGACAGGGGCGCGAGGAACGGCGCGACCAGCCACATCGAACCCGCACCCAAACGCCCCGTCAGGGGCGCGGGGAACGGCGCGAGCAACCACATCGAACCCGCACCCAAAGGCCCCGTCAGGGGCGCGGGGAACGGCGCGAGCAACCACATCGAACCCGCACCCAAAGGCCCCGTCAGGGGCGCGGGGAACGGCGCGAGCAACCAC
>NZ_JBHXTO010000223.1:0-9524 GCF_042677425.1 Streptomyces sp. NPDC127119
CGGGCCGGGCGGCGTCTGGTGCGTGCTCTCGGTGTGCCGGGCGGAAGCCCTCGTACTGGACGTACTTGGGCTTTCGCCCGGTGCAGCGAGAGTACGTGCCAGGCGTCGCCCGGCAGGCGGGAATTTGACGACAGGCCCTAGGGCCCAGGACGCGGCTTTGGGCCGCGGCCTAGGAGAGGATGAAGCGGCTGCGTGAGCGGAGCTGTTCTACGAGGTGGGCGGGTGCCTTCTGCGGGGAGCCCGCGTCGTAGGGCGGCCGGGGGTCGTACTCCACCGCCAGCTGCACCGCCTGCGCGTGCTCGTCGCCCGCGATCCTGCCGAGCAGCGTGAGGCCCATGTCGATGCCGGACGAGACGCCGGCGGCCGTCACGTACTTGCCGTCGGTGACGACCCGCTCCCCCGTCGGCTCGGCGCCGAAGCGCTCCAGGTGGTCGAGGGCCAGCCAGTGCGAGGTCGCGCGGCGGCCCCTGAGCAGTCCGGCCGCGGCCAGCAGGAGTGAGCCCGTGCACACGGATGTCGTCCAGGTGCTGGTGGTGTCGGCCGTGCGCAGCCAGTCGAGGAGCGCCTCGTTCTCCATCTGCGGGGTCTGTCCGGGGCCTCCCGCGACCACCACGATGTCCGGGTGCGGGACCTCGGCGAGGGCCTTGTCGGCCGTGATGGCGAGGTTGCCGGTGTCGGTGCGGACGGGGCCGCGCTGCTCGGCGACGAAGACGGTGTCCGCTTCGGGGAGGCGGCCGAGGGTTTCGTAGGGGCCCACTGCGTCCAGGGCCGTGAAGCGGTCGAAGATGACGATGGCGATCTGCATGGGTGCGCCTTCTTTTGTGGCGGGGTGTCGAGGTCCGGGGGTGCGGAGAGGTCCGGGGGTGCTGAGGTCTGGGGTTGGGTGCGGGTTCGGTGGGGGCTTGTCGCGCCGTTCCCCGCGCCCCTGAAGGGCAGCTGAGGCTGGAGGTGACGTGCGGGTTCGGTGGGGGCTGGGCGCGCAGTTCCCGCGCCCCTGGAAGGCGCCCCCCGGGCGCCTTTTACGGGGCGCTGGTCATCGGGTGGAAGCGGCGGCGGTATTCCGCCGGGGGTGTGCCCAGGGTCTTCATGAAGGCTCTGCGCATGGCCTCGGGGGTGCCGTAGCCGCTGGACCTCGCGATCTCCTCGACGCCGTCCGTGGTGTCCTCCAGGAGGCGGCGGGCGTGTTCGAGGCGGACCGAGTCGACGTAACGGCCGGGAGTCGTGCCCGTCTCGGCCTGGAAGGCGCGGGCGAAGTGGCGGGGCGACAGCCGGGCGCGGGCCGCGAGCTTCTCCACGCACAGGTCGTCGCCGGGGTGCTCGGTGATCCACTGCTGGACGTCCCTCAGGGGTTCCCGCCGGGCCGTCTGGGCGGACAGCTGGGCGCTGAACTGGGCCTGGTTCCCCGGGCGTCTGAGGAAGACCACGAGGTGGCGGGCCACGGCGAGCGCCGCCTCCCGGCCGACGTCCTCCTCGACGAGCGCGAGGGCGAGGTCGATCCCGGCGGTGACCCCGGCCGAGGTGGCGACCCTGCCGTCGCGTACGTAGATCGGATCGGGGTCCACCTCGACGGCCGGGTGGTCGCGGGCGAGGCGCTCGCAGTACGCCCAGTGGGTCGTCACCCGGTGGCCGTCCAGGAGGCCCGCCTCGGCGAGCAGGATCGCCCCGGTGCAGACGGAGACCAGCCGCTCGGCGCGCGGGCCGTGCTCGCGCAGCCAGTCGAGCACGCGCGGATCGGGGCCGCGTGAGCCCCGACCGCCCGGGACGAGCAGGGTGTGCGGCGCGGGGGCGTCGACGAGCGCGTGGTCCGGGACCAGGGTCAGCCCGCTGGAGGTGCGCACCGGCCAGCCGTCCAGGGATGCGGTGTGGATGCGGTACGTCTCCCCGGGCTCGCCGGCCTGGAGGTCCGCGCCCGCGAAGACCTCCACGGGGCCCGTGACGTCGAGGCTCTGGACGCCGTCGAAGAGGACGAGGAGGACGGTTCGGTGCGCCATGGGTCCGATTCTTCGCCGGTGCGCGGATGGCCGCAATGACGAGTAGCCCACCTTTTCTGCCACGCGGGTGCGACCAAGGCCGGATGGGTGCCCCACCATTCCCTGTGTACCAACCAGTCGGTAACGTGCAAGGCATGACGACAGCCCTGCCGGAGCGTGCCGGACGCCGATGCCACAACGTCCTCAACCCGCTGCACTCGTGCCAGTACTTCTCACCTGAGCTCGGCACGGAGCTGGCCGCGGTCGGGGTGACGGACCGCAGTGCCGCCTACTTCGCGTCGCGTGCTGCGGCCATGGGGGCGGTGGGCCCGGGCACCGTCACGGCGACGTTCTACAACTTCCGCCACGAACTGGTGGCGCGGCACGTGCCCGAGGTGTGGCGGATCGCCTCTCCGGAGGTGGTGCTCGCGGCACGCCTGCGGGTCGCGGACCGCCTGCTGCGACGGCTGCTCGGGGACGAGGTGATCGCCTCCAAGGAGGTCGCCGAGGCGGCGCAGCTCGCCCTGCGCGCCACGGAGGCGTGCACCAGGACCGCCCGCCCGCTGTACGCCGCCCACGCGGACCTGCCGGTGCCCGAGGAGCCGCACCTCGCGCTCTGGCACGCGGCCACGCTGCTGCGCGAGCACCGGGGCGACGGGCACCTCGCGGTGCTCCTCGGCGCGGAACTCGACCCCGTGGAGGCGCTGGTGAGCCACACCGCCACCGGCAAGGGCATGGCACCGAAGTGGGTCCTGTCCTCCCGCGGCTGGCACCGCGAGGACTGGAACGCGGCCCAGGGGCGGCTCCGGGAGCGGGGACTGCTCACCGCCGAGGGCGAGTTGACCGAGGCCGGCGTCGCCCTGCGCAAGGAGATCGAGGCGAGCACGGACCGCCTGGACACGGCTCCGTACGAGCATCTGGGCGCCGCCGGTGTCGAGCGCCTCACGGAGCTGGGTACGGGGCTGACGACGAAGGCGCTGGCCGCCGGCGCCTTCCCCGAGAGCGCGTTCGGCAAGGGCTGACCCGCTCCGGCCGGACATCACGTCGAACGCCGGGCGCGTCCGGCCGCCCTTGATCCCCCGTTGTCGGTGCCACCTGCCACAATTGCCGCGCAACCTCAGTCAAGAAGGCGGTACGGGATCGTGACGACACCCCTCGTAGGGTCCATCGAAGGCAGGATCGCCGAGGAACTCGGCGTACGGGAGCGGCAGGTCAAGGCGGCCGTCGACTTGCTCGACGGCGGCTCGACGGTGCCCTTCATCGCCCGCTACCGCAAGGAAGCGACCGAGATGCTCGACGACGAGCAGCTGCGCACGCTCGAAGAGCGGCTGCGCTATCTCCGGGAGCTGGAGGAGCGGCGCTCGGCGATCCTCGACTCGGTGCGCGAGCAGGGCAAGCTCACCGACGAACTGGCGGCCCGGATCCAGGGCGCGGAGACCAAGGCGCGGCTGGAGGACATCTACCTGCCGTTCAAGCCGAAGCGGCGCACGAAGGCGCAGATCGCCCGTGAGGCGGGCCTGGAGCCGCTCGCCGAGGGACTTCTCAAGGACCCGTCCGTCGATCCGGTCGCCGCGGCCACGGCCTTCGTGGACGCAGACAAGGGCGTCGCCGACCCGCAGGCCGCCCTCGACGGCGCCCGCTCGATCCTCACCGAGCGTTTCTCCGAGGACGCCGACCTCATCGGCGAGCTGCGCGAGCGCATGTGGGTGCGCGGCCGGCTGGCCGCCAAGGTCAAGGACGGCAAGGAGGAGGCCGGCGCCAAGTTCGCCGACTACTTCGACTTCAGCGAGCCCTTCAAGGCGCTGCCCTCGCACCGCGTCCTCGCCATGCTGCGCGGTGAGAAGGAGGACGTCCTCGACCTCGTCCTGGAGCCCGAGGAGCCGTCCGAGCAGCCCGGCCCGTCCTCGTACGAGGGGATCGTCGCGCAGCGCTTCGGGATCGCCGAGCGCGGCCGACCCGGTGACAAGTGGCTGACGGACACGGTCCGCTGGGCCTGGCGCACCCGGCTGCTCGTCCATCTCGGCATCGACCTGCGGCTGCGGCTGCGCACGGCCGCCGAGGACGAGGCGGTCAACGTCTTCGCGACGAACCTGCGCGACCTGCTCCTCGCCGCCCCGGCGGGCACGCGCTCGACGCTGGGGCTCGACCCGGGGTTCCGTACGGGGGTGAAGGTGGCCGTGGTCGACGCGACCGGCAAGGCCGTCGCCACGGACGTCATCCACCCGCACGTCCCGGCGAACCGGTGGGACGAGGCCATCGCCAAGCTCGCCCGCCTCGCCAAGGAGCACGCGGTCGAGCTGATCGCCATCGGCAACGGCACGGCGTCCCGCGAGACGGACAAGCTCGCCGGTGAACTGATCGCCAAGCACCCGGAGCTGAACCTCACCAAGGTCATGGTGTCCGAGGCGGGGGCGTCCGTGTACTCGGCGTCGGCGTTCGCCACGCAGGAGCTGCCCGGCATGGACGTGTCGCTGCGCGGCGCGGTCTCCATCGCGCGGCGGCTGCAGGACCCGCTCGCCGAGCTGGTGAAGATCGACCCGAAGTCGATCGGCGTCGGCCAGTACCAGCACGACCTGTCCGAGGTGAAGCTCTCGCGCTCCCTCGACGCGGTCGTCGAGGACTGTGTGAACGGCGTCGGCGTGGACGTGAACACGGCGTCCACTCCCCTGCTCACCCGGGTCTCCGGCATCACCTCCGGGCTCGCCGAGAACATCGTGGCGCACCGCGACGCGAACGGCCCGTTCACCTCACGCACCGCGCTGAAGAAGGTGGCACGGCTCGGCCCCAAGGCGTACGAGCAGTGCGCGGGCTTCCTGCGGATCCGTGGCGGCGACGACCCGCTGGACGCGTCGAGCGTGCACCCCGAGGCGTACCCCGTGGTCCGCCGGATGGTGAAGACGGCGGGGAGCGGGGTCGGTTCGCTGATCGGCAACACGGGGGCGCTGCGCTCGCTGAAGCCGACCGACTTCGTGGACGAGAAGTTCGGTCTGCCGACGGTGACGGACATCCTGCGGGAGCTGGAGAAGCCGGGGCGCGACCCGCGGCCCGCGTTCAAGACGGCGACCTTCAAGGACGGGGTCGAGAAGATCGCCGACCTTGAGCCGGGGATGGTGCTTGAGGGGGTCGTCACGAACGTGGCGGCGTTCGGGGCGTTCGTGGATGTGGGCGTGCACCAGGACGGGCTCGTCCATGTCTCCGCGATGTCCAAGACGTTCGTCAAGGACCCTCGGGACGTCGTGAAGTCCGGGGACATCGTGAAGGTGAAGGTGCTGGAGGTCGACATTCCGCGGAAGCGGATCTCTCTGACCCTGCGGTTGGACGACGACGCGTCGGCGGCTGCGCAGGAGGGTGGCTCCGGGCGCCCTCAGCGGGGCTCCCAGCGTGGTGGGCGACCGCCTCAGCAGCGGGGGCGTACCGGCGGAGGGGGTGGCGGGGGTTCGCGTCAGACGTCCGCGCCCGCGCCCGGGAACAGTGCGATGGCTGACGCCTTGCGGCGGGCGGGGCTCGCCGACCCGAAGGGTGGGAAGAGGCGGGGCTGAGTTCTGGGCTGCCGGGCCCGCTCTCTCCGGTTCCACCGGAGGGGCGGGCCCGGACCGTGGTGACGTGCGGGTCCGGTGGGGCCGGCCGCGCAGTTCCCCGCGCCCCTCACGGGGCTAGAGCTCGGCCACCTTTCCTTCCGCCACCTCGAGGCGGCGGGTCGTGTGGACCGCGTTCAGCATGCGGCGGTCGTGGGTGACCAGGAGCAGCGTGCCCTCGTAGGAGTCGAGGGCCGACTCCAGTTGTTCGATCGCGGGCAGGTCGAGGTGGTTGGTCGGTTCGTCGAGGACCAGGAGGTTCACGCCTCGGCCCTGGAGCAGGGCCAGGGCCGAGCGGGTGCGTTCGCCCGGGGAGAGGCTGGCGGCCGGGCGCAGGACGTGTTCCGCCTTGAGGCCGAACTTGGCCAGGAGCGTACGGACCTCGGCCGGCTCGGTGTCGGGGACGGCCGCGCAGAACGCGTCGAGCAGGGCCTCCGTGCCGTGGAACAGCTTGCGGGCCTGGTCGACCTCTCCGACGATCACACCCGAGCCGAGCGTGGCGTGCCCCGAGTCCAGTGGCACCCGGCCGAGCAGGGCGCCGAGCAGTGTGGACTTGCCCGCGCCGTTCACGCCGGTGACGGCCACCCGGTCCGCCCAGTCGATCTGGAGCGTGGCCGGGCCGAAGGTGAAGTCGCCGCGCCGGACCTCGGCGTCGCGCAGGGTGGCGACCACGGAGCCGGACCGCGGGGCCGCCGCGATCTCCATCCGCAGCTCCCACTCCTTGCGGGGCTCCTCCACCACGTCCAGGCGCTCGATCATGCGCTGGGTCTGCCGGGCCTTCGCGGCCTGCTTCTCGCTGGCCTCGCTGCGGAACTTGCGGCCGATCTTGTCGTTGTCGTTGTTCGCCTTGCGCCGGGCGTTCTTGACGCCCTTGTCCATCCAGGAGCGCTGCATCTGGGCGCGGCCCTCAAGGGCGGACCGTTTGTCGGCGTACTCCTCGAAGCCCTCGCGGGCGTGCCGGCGGGCCACGTCCCGCTCTTCCAGATAGGCCTCGTAGCCGCCGCCGTACAGGGTGATCTGCTGCTGGGCCAGGTCGAGTTCGAGGACCTTGGTGACCGTGCGGGTGAGGAACTCGCGGTCGTGGCTGACGACGACCGTGCCCGCGCGCAGCCCGGAGACGAAGCGTTCGAGGCGCTCCAGACCGTCCAGGTCGAGGTCGTTGGTCGGCTCGTCGAGCAGGAACACGTCGTAGCGGGACAGGAGCAGCGAGGCGAGTCCGGCGCGGGCCGCCTGGCCGCCGGAGAGCGAGGTCATCGGCTGGTCCAGGCCGACGGCGAGGCCGAGCGAGTCGGCGACCTCCTCGGCCCGCTCGTCG
This sequence comes from Streptomyces sp. NPDC127119, assembly GCF_042677425.1. Lineage (NCBI taxonomy): Bacteria > Bacillati > Actinomycetota > Actinomycetes > Kitasatosporales > Streptomycetaceae > Streptomyces > Streptomyces sp. NPDC127119. The sequence goes on from NZ_JBHXTO010000223.1 coordinate 6,861, forward strand.
AGGTCGGCGCCGCCCAGCGCGAGCCACCGCTCCAGGCTGTCCGCGTACGCGTCGTCCGCGCCCGGTGCCCCGTCGACGAGCGCCTGTGTGGCCTCGTCCATGACCCGCTGGGCCTCGGCCACGCCGGTGCGGCGCGCCAGGAACTCCCGTACGGACTCGCCGGGCCGGCGCTCCGGCTCCTGCGGCAGATGGCCGACGGCCGCGGCGGGCGGGGAGAGCCGCAGCTCGCCCTCGTCGGGCTTGTCGAGACCGGCGAGCATCCGGAGCAGGGTGGACTTGCCCGCGCCGTTGGCACCGACGAGACCGATCACGTCGCCGGGCGCGACGACGAGGTCGAGTTCGGCGAAGAGGGTGCGGTCACCGTGGCCGGCGGCGAGGTTCTTGGCGACGAGAGTGGCAGTCATCAGGAGGCCGATCCTAATCGCCGGGCCCGCGCGCCCGCGCCAGGGTTTCGCGCACGCGGGCGCCCGGCCCTGACTGTCAGCGGGCCATCGCCTCCACCAGTACGCTCCCGGACGTCCGCGCCACGATGAAGGACTCCCCTCTGGTCGCCTTCGTGTCCAGCGGAAGCCGGTGGCGGCCCGCTTCGAGGACGCCGTCGAAGACCTCGTGCATATGGGTGCGGTAGAGGCGGTCCAGCCGGTACGCGGTCAGCCGGACCCGGCAGGGTGAGGTGACCTCGATGCCCGCCTCGCCGTCGGCGGCGACCAGCCGGGTCAGTCGGCGCTGTTCCCGGGGGCTGCGGTCCAGGGCGTTCTCTATCTGGGCGACCAGGAGCGGGACGATCGGGGCCAGCCCCTCGACGTACGCGACGTCGACGCCGGCCTGTTCGAAGGAGCGCCGGACGTCGGCGCGTTCCCGCTCGGTGACGGCCCGGCCGAAGGCGACGGCGCCGTAGGTGCGCAGTTCGTCGGCGGGTACGCCGGTGGCGTCCCGGGTGATGTCCGCGCCGATGCCGATGATGCGCAGGGCGGCGGCGAGCTTGCCCAGGACGGCGGCACGGGCTCCGATGAGCAGGACCCGGCGGCGCTCGCCCCGAGCCCCGGCGAGCAGGGAGCCGAGGGCGGCACGGTATGTGTCGCCGTGGAAGAGGAAGGGGCCGATGCCGTGATAGCCGTTCCGTTCCAGGTCCGGGTGTTCGTCGGTCTGCCAGGCGAAGTCGCGCCAGACGAAGTCGTCGCCCTGCCGGTCGATCACGGCGGTCACGGCACCGCAGGCGAGGTCCTCGCACTCCGGGCAGCCGTATATGACGTACCGGCCGCCCTCAAGCGGAGGGTCGGCTTCCAGCAGCAGGCTCTGCACCTGGGCCATGAAGATCGCGGGTGGTACGTCGGAGGCGAGGGGGGACACGGCGTCGAGGTCGGACAGCTGGTACAGCAGCGGGCGTCCGTCGACGATGAAGTCGACGAAGTCCCGGTGCGCTTGGTAGTCACCGTTGGCCAGTACTCCACCGGCACGCATCGCCGGTGCCAGGCCGAAGGTCGCGTACTCGGCAGACATGCTGTGAGTATTCCCGGACTGGGCCAACTCTGAGCACGGCATGACATATTCCGCTAACGTCCCCGCGTGGCGGAAGATCGAAGCAGTGACGTGATCGTGGTCGGCAGCGGGGTCATAGGACTCACGACGGCCCTGGTACTCGCCGAGAGCGGCAGACGCGTACGGATCTGGACGCGGGAGCCCGCCGAGCGGACCACCTCGGCGGTTGCGGGCGCGCTCTGGTGGCCGTACGCCATCGAGCCGCAGGATCTCGCGCGGACGTGGGCCTTGCGATCACTGTCCGTGTACGAGGAGTTGGCGGCGCGGCCCGACGAGACGGGCGTACGCATGGTCGAAGGTGTCATGGGCGAGGCACGCCTTGACGAGCAGGGGACGTGGGCCGCGGCCCGGTTGCCGGGGCTGCGGACGTCCACGGCCGAGGAGTACGCGGGCCCGGGGCTGTGGGCGAAGCTGCCGCTGATCGACATGCCGGTGCATCTGGGGTGGCTGCGGGCGCGGTTCCTGCGGGCGGGCGGGGTGGTCGAGTCACGGACCGTGACGGACCTCGCGGAGGCCCGGGCGCAGGCCGGGGTCGTCGTCAACTGCACGGGGCTCGGTGCGCGGGAGCTGCTCGGGGACACGGCGGTGCGGCCCGTGCGGGGGCAGTTGGTGATCGTGGAGAACCCGGGGATCCGGACGTGGCTGGTGTCCACGGACGCGGTGGCCGGGACGACCACGTATCTCTTTCCGCAGCCGGGGCGGCTGGTGCTCGGCGGGACCACGGACGACGGGGACTGGTCCCTGGAACCCGATCCCGAGGTGGCCGCGGGGATCGTCGCGCGCTGTGCGGTGCTCCGGCCGGAGGTGGCGGGGGCGCGGGTGCTGGGGCATCGGGTGGGGGTGCGGCCCGTGCGGTCCGCTGTGCGGCTCGAACGGGATGCCTTGGGCGGCGGCGCGGCGGGGAGCGGGGTGTTGGTGCACAACTATGGGCATGGTGGGGCGGGAGTGACGGTGGCTTGGGGCTGCGCGGAGGTTGCCCTGGACCTCGTTGCAGGCGCGGGCCCGCTGTAGCTGAGGTCGCCGGGTTACACCCCCCCCCCGCGGAGTGGGGTGGGGCGGGGGCGCGCGGCATCCACCACGACCACCCCCCCCCCCACCCCACCCCCCCCCCGACCCAGCCTCGTG
>NZ_JBHXTO010000224.1:0-9509 GCF_042677425.1 Streptomyces sp. NPDC127119
TGGGTGTTGGGGGTTTTTTTTTTTTCATTGGGGGGGGGGGGCGGCCCGCGCCTGCCCCCGGCGCCCCCCACCCCCCTCGACCGGTTGTTCGTACGCCTCCCTCGGGGGCTACGCTCCGCTGGCGCCGAGCATGTCCTCACGCTCCACGAGCTTCACGCGCTCGCGGCCCTGCGGCTCGCCGAGCGCCTTCTCCGCGGCGTCCAGGCGGTACCAGCCCTCCCACGTCGTGAAGCGGACGTTCCGCTCGGCGAGGAAGGCGTCCACCGACTCGGGTTCCGGTGAGGTGGGCGTCTGAAGACGGCCGTTCCCGTGGTCGTCGAGCAGGCTGGCGACCGTCTCGTTGGCGTCGCCCTTGGTGTGGCCGATGAGGCCCACCGGACCGCGCCGGATCCAACCGGTGACGTACGTCGACGTCAGGTGCTCGCCGGTCTCCTCGATCACCCGGCCCGCCTTGTCCGGAACGGTGCCCGACTCGACGTCCCAGGGGAGCTTGGGCAGTTTGTCGGAGAGGTAGCCGACGGCACGGTAGACCGCGCCGAGGTCCCAGTCCTTGAACTCGCCGGTGCCCTTGACGTTGCCGGTGCCGTCGAGGGCGGTGCGCTCGGTGCGCAGGCCCACGACCTTGCCGTCCTCACCGAGGATCTCGGTCGGCGACTCGAAGAAGTGCAGGAACAGCTTGTGCCGCCGCTCGCCGACGTCGCGGATCGCCCAGTTCTCCAGGGTCTTGGAGACCATGTCGGCCTGCTTGTTGCCGCGCCGGGTCGCGATCGAGCCGTCGTCGTAGTCGATGTCCTCGGGGTCGACGATGACCTCGATGTTCGGCGAGTGGTCCAGCTCCCGCAGCTCCAGCGGGCTGAACTTCGCCTGCGCCGGACCGCGGCGGCCGAAGACGTGGACCTCCAGGGCCTTGTTGGCCTTGAGCCCCTCGTGGACGTTCGCCGGGATCTCGGTGGGCAGCAGCTCCTCCGCGGTCTTGGCGAGGATGCGGGCCACGTCGAGCGCCACGTTGCCGACGCCGAGGACGGCGACCTTCTCGGCCTCCAGCGGCCAGGTGCGCGGCACGTCGGGGTGCCCGTCGTACCAGGACACGAAGTCCGCCGCGCCGTACGACCCGTCGAGCCCGATGCCGGGTATGTCGAGGTGCCGGTCGGCCGTCGCCCCGGTGGAGAAGATCACCGCGTCGTAGAAGGCGCGCAGGTCGTCGAGGTTGATGTCACCCGGGTAGTCGACGTTGCCGAAGAGGCGGATCTGCGGCTTGTCGAGCACCTGGTGCAGGGCGGTGATGATGCCCTTGATGCGCGGGTGGTCGGGGGCCACGCCGTAACGGATCAGGCCGAAGGGGGCCGGCATCCGCTCGAAGAGGTCGATGGAGACACCGGGCTCGACGGCCACTGCGGACTTCAACAGCGCGTCGGCGGCGTAGATCCCGGCGGGGCCGGCTCCGACTATGGCTACCCGCAGGGGGCGAGGCATGATCAGGTTCCCTTCGAGCGGCGATCAGGAGTACTCACCGGGAGCCTAAACTAAGGCTATCCTAAGTCTGTAGCCGGGCTGGATCTATGACCTCATAACTCCGATTTATGAGTGGATCGAGAGCATGTCCGCCGATGCCCCTCAGCCGGTGCCCCTCAGATGCCGTCTCCGACGTACGGCCCCTCAGGCGTACGCCCGTCGCCTCAACTGTCGTAGTCGACGGTCAGGGTCTCCGAGACCGGGTACGACTGGCAGGTCAGTACGTAGCCCGCGTCGACCTCGGCGTCCTCCAGCGCGAAGTTGCGGCGCATGTCGGCCATGCCGTCGGTGACCAGGGCACGGCAGGTGCCGCAGACGCCGCCCTTGCAGGCGAAGGGCAGGTCGGGGCGGTTCCGCTGGGCGCCTTCCAGGATGCTGCGGTCCCGGACCAGTGCCGCGGTCGTGGAGCGGCCGTCCAGAGTGACGGTGACCTGGCTGACGGGCCCCTCGACGGCCGCCTCCTCGTGACGCACCTCTCGTACGGGCTCGTCGTCGGCGTAGAACAGCTCCCGGTGGACGCGGTCGCCGGGCACGCCGAGGCCGGTCAGGACCCGCTGGGCGTCGACGACCATGCCGTGCGGCCCGCAGAGCCACCAGTGGTCCGCCGACCCCACGTCGACCAGCGAGCCGACCAGTGCCGAGAGCCGCTCCGCGTCGAGGCGGCCGGACAGCACCTCGGCCTCGCGGGGCTCACGGGACAGCACGTGGGCGAGCTGGAACCGCGCCGGATAGAGGTCCTTCAGATCCGCCAGCTCGTCGGCGAACATCACCGTGTCCGTGCGGCGGTTGCCGTAGAAGAGGGTGATCGTCGAGCGCGGATGGGCCGCCAGGACGGACTCGGCGATGGACAGCATCGGCGTGACACCGGAACCGGCCGCGACCAGCACATGGTGGCCGGGCGCGGCGAGGTCGGGCGTGAACGTGCCGGTGGGGGCCATCACCTCGACCGTGTCACCGGGGCGCACCTCGCGCACGAGCCAGGCCGAGAACAGACCTCCCGGCACCACCCGCACCCCGATGCGCGGCACCGAACCGGCCGGCGAACAGATCGAGTACGAACGCCGCTCGTCCCGTCCGTCGACCACGCGCCGCAGCGTCAGCGACTGACCGGGCGCGAAGGCGAACTCGTCCGCCAGCTCCGCCGGGATCTCGAAGCTCACGGCCGCCGCGTCCTCGCACAGCGGCTGTACGGCGGCGACGCGCAGGGGGTGGAAGGCCGGGCGGCGGCGGACCCGCACGGGCACCGCCGGGGCGGGGGCCGTCGCGACCGCGGCCGGGGTCGGGGCCGCCGGGTCCGTGGTGTCTCCCGCCGGCTCTTGCCTCAGGCCTGCCATCAGATCTCCTTGACGTACTCGAACGGTTCGCGGCAGGCGCGGCAGCGGTGGAGCGCCTTGCAGGCCGTGGCGGAGAAGCGGGACGTCTCCTCGGTGTCCGTCGCGCCGCAGCGCGGACAGGCCACCGTGCGGCGGGTGGGGGCCAGGACGAGGGGCACCGGGCCTGCGGCGTGCCGGGGTGCGGCTCCCGGGGGTGCGATGCCGTGCTCGGTGAGCTTGCGGCGGCCCTCGGGGGTGATCCAGTCGCTGGTCCACGGCGGGTCCAGGACCGTACGGATCTCCACGCGCGCGTAGCCCGCGTCGCGCAGTCGTGCCGCCACGTCCGCGCGCATCTCGGCCATCGCGGGGCAGCCCGAGTAGGTGGGCGTCAGTCGCGCGACCACGGTGCCGTCCCCGCCCACCTCGACCCCGCGCAGGACGCCGAGGTCGGCCAGGGTGAGCATGGGCAGTTCGGGGTCCGGCACCTGCTCGGCGATGTGCCAGGCGCGCTGCACGTCCCGCACGGCGGTCACCATGTCGCCCCCGGGTGGGCGCGGGCCACGCTCTGCAACTCGGCCAGCAGCGGCGCGAGATGCTCGGTGTGCTCCCCGTCCCGGCCCGCGCCGGGCAGTGGCCGGAACACCGGCATGGGCAGCCCGGCGGCCTCGGTGACCTGCCGCAGGACGGCGACCACCTCGTCCCGGACGTCGTACGCCGTGAACAGCTCGCCGAAGTACGGGGCGATCTGCTCCATCGCCCTGCGCGTACGGCGGTGCGACTCGTCCGTGCCGTCACCGAGGCGCACGACCCACTCGGCCGCGTACTGCCGGTGGTAGGTCAGTTCCTTGACGCCCTTCGCCGCGACGGCCGCGAGGACCGGGTCGGGGTGCGACGACAGCTCCCCGAAGTGGGCGAGCCGCCAGCTGGACAGGACCAGCAGCCGCACGGCCGAGAACGCGAAGTCACCGCCGGGCAGTTCGGCCAGCCGGACGTTCCTGAAGTCGTCCGCGTCCCGGAAGTAGGCGTACGCGTCCTCGCCGCGCCCGGTGCCGTCGACCTGGCCGGCGCGGGCGTAGAGCAGCCGGGCCTGGCCGAGGAGGTCGAGGCCGATGTTGGCGAGGGCGACCTCCTCCTCCAGCTCGGGGGCGCGGGTGGTCCACTCGGCGAGCCGCTGGGCGCTCACCAGGGCGTCGTCGGCGAGGGCCACGCAGTCGGCGGCCAGCAGGTCGGCGGCGACGCCTTCGAGCACGGTGGTGTCCACGCCGTGCAGCGGGTCCTCGAAGCCGGTGCCGTACGCCCAGCGGGAGTCGTCCTCGTGTCCCTCGGCGAGGGACAGATAGACATGGTCGTCGCTCATGCCCTGCTCCTCAGATGTGTGGGACGTCGTCGGGGATGTCGTAGAAGGTCGGGTGGCGGTAGACCTTGTCGGCGCTCGGCGCGAAGAACGGGTCCTTCTCGTCGCGGGTGGAGGCGGCGATGTGCTCGGAGCGCACCACCCAGATCGAGACGCCCTCGTTGCGGCGGGTGTAGAGGTCGCGCGCGTGGGTGAGGGCCATCGTGTCGTCGGCCGCGTGCAGGGAGCCCACGTGGACGTGGTTCAGTCCGCGCTTGCCGCGTACGAAGACCTCGTACAGCGGCCAGTCGCCCTGGGTGGTCTCCGCCGTCGCGTCCGGGGTGGAGTCGCTCATGCCGTCGCCCCTTCCTGCGTACGCGCACGCGCGCGCCGTGCCTGCTTGGCCGCGTGGGCCGTGGCCGCCTCCCGTACCCAGGCGCCGTCCTCGTGGGCGGTCCTGCGGCGCTCCACCCGCTCGGCGTTGCAGGGTCCGTCGCCGCCGATGACCCGCTTCAGCTCGGACCAGTCGGGGGTGCCGAAGTCGTGGTGGCCGCGCTCCGCGTTCCAGCGCAGCTCCGGGTCGGGGAGGGTCACGCCGAGCTTGGCGGCCTGCGGGACGGTCATGTCGACGAACCGCTGACGCAGCTCGTCGTTGGTGTGCCGCTTGATCTTCCAGGCCATCGAGGCCGCGGAGTTGGGCGAGTCGCCGTCGGGCGGGCCGAACATCATGAGCGAGGGCCACCACCAGCGGTTCACGGAGTCCTGGACCATGTCCCGCTGGGCCTCGGTGCCGCGCATCATGGTCAGCAGCAGTTCGTAGCCCTGCCGCTGGTGGAAGGACTCCTCCTTGCAGATCCGCACCATCGCGCGCGCGTAGGGCCCGTACGAACTCCTGCACAGGGGGACCTGGTTGCAGATCGCCGCGCCGTCGACGAACCAGCCGATCACGCCGACGTCGGCGAAGGTCGGGGTCGGGTAGTTGAAGATCGACGAGTACTTCTGGCGGCCCTCGATCAGCCGTTCGGTGAGGTCGGTGCGGTCGGCGCCGAGGGTCTCGGCGGCCGAGTACAGGTACAGCCCGTGGCCCGCCTCGTCCTGGACCTTGGCGAACAGGATGGCCTTGCGGCGCAGCGACGGGGCGCGGGTGATCCACTCGCCCTCGGGCTGCATCCCGATGATCTCCGAGTGCGCGTGCTGCGCGATCTGCCGGACGAGGGTCCTGCGATAGCCGTCGGGCATCCAGTCGCGGGGCTCGATGCGCTGGTCCCGCGCGATCGTCGCGTCGAAGTGCTCCTGCAACAACTGCTCCGGGAGGGGCGTCCCGGCGGAGTGTGTCGTGGTCATCGATACCAGCTTCCCTACCGACCATTCGTTCGGTACCAGTGTGCCGCCTTTCCCCCGCCCGGGCAAGACCCACACTCGATCACCTGACCGAAGGGCCGGTCGGCGCGGGCCTCCGCTCCCCTCCCGGGCCGGCGCAAACCATCCGTGCGCCCCCGCGCCGGTCGCACGGAGGCGGGGACCGGCGTGGGAGCACTGCGTCGGCGGTGGCGCACCTCGCGCTACGGAGCGCCACGTCAGGGGCGCGAACACGCCCCTTTCACGCGGTTCCCTGCCGCCACCCGTGGCTGTTTGGCTTTACACGCAGCACCGCACTGCCCAGTCGTCCGCACAGCCCCACGGCCACCGCCCCGGCCTCCACCGCCCCGTGAACCCGCGCCCGACAGCCGCCCAGTGTCAGCCCAGCACCGCCCGCCTGCTCGCATCACGTACCCGGAGGACATGTGACCGCCCCGGAAAGTCCCCCCGACAGCGCCGTCGGCCCGCCCGACGCGGAGACACCGTTCACCAGTCTCGGCACACAGGCCGCGCGTCAGCTCGCCACCACCACCAAGTCCGCACCGCAGATGCAGGCCATCACCTCGCGGTGGCTGCTCAAGATGCTGCCGTGGGTGGACGTCAAGGGCGGCACCTACCGGGTCAACCGGCGACTGCAGCTCCGCGTCGGCCGGGGCCGGGTGCAGTTCGACCACAACGGCGCCGACGACATCAAGGTCATCCCCGAGACGCTCACCGAACTGCCGGCGCTGCGCGGCTACACCGACACGGCGGCCCTCCAGGAGATCGCCGCACGGTTCCGCGTACGGGAGGTGCGGGCCGGCCAGGTCCTCTTCGACGCCGGACAGCCCGTGACCGAGGCGTATCTAGTCGTCCACGGCCGGTTCACCCGCTACACCCCCGGCAAGTACGGCGAGGAGGAGGTCACCGGGGTCGTCACGGACGGCGCCCAGCTCGGTGACGAGGCCATCGGCCAGGAGGATCCGCGCTGGCACCACTCGGTGCGGGCCGACACCGCGGGCACGGTGCTGACCCTGAACTGGGACAGCCTCGAACAGTTCGTGGCACGCACTCCGTCCCTCGCCGCGCAGCTCGCCGCGTTCGCCGAGCAGCAGAGCAAGCCCATGAACCGCAAGGGCGAGGCCGACGTCCCCATGCAGGCGGGGCACGTGGGCGAGCCGACCCTCTCCGGCGGCTTCGTCGACTACGACCTCTCCCCGCGCGAGTACGAGCTGTCGCTCACCCAGACGGTACTGCGCGTCCACACCCGCGTCGCGGACCTCTACAACAGCCCGATGGACCAGACCGAGCAGCAACTGCGCCTGGCCATCGAGGAGATCCGCGAACGCCAGGAGTGGGAGCTGGTCAACAACCGCGAGTTCGGTCTGCTGCACAACGTCGACCACGCCCAGCGCGTCAGCACCTTCTCCGGTCCGCCGACCCCCGACGACCTCGACGAACTGCTGTCGATGCGCCGCAAGACCCGGGTGTTCCTGGCCCACCCGAAGGCGATCGCGGCCTTCTTCCGGCAGTGCAACCGGCGCGGTCTGATGCCCGGCACCACCACCGTCGAAGGCCATGAGGTGCCCGCGTGGCGCGGTGTCCCGTTCCTGCCCTGCGGCAAGATCCCGATCAGCCCGCAGCACACGAGCAGCGTCATCGCCCTGCGCACCGGAGAGGCCGACCAGGGCGTGGTCGGGCTCTACCAGACCGGCATTCCCGAGGAGTACCAGCCGGGGCTCAACGTCAGGTTCATGAACATCGACACCACCGCGATCATGAACTATCTGGTGACCGCCTACTACTCGATGGCGATCCTCGTTCCCGACGCGGCGGGAATCCTGGAGAACGTCCAGGTCGGGCGGACCGCGGAGTGAGCACCCCGCCCGTGTCCCCCACGGCTCCCCGACTGCCCGGTCCGCCGAATCTCGCCCGCGCCACCACCCGCCGTCGCAGCGGCGCGGTCCCCGGGCTGCGGTACCGGCCGGCCGTGCCCGCCGACCCGGAGAAGGCCGCGGAGATCGACCGCAGGCTGGAGGCCTGGGCCCGTTCCCTGGATCTGTTCCCGCAGAGCTGGACGGGGGACTTCGCGGGGTTCCAGTGCGGCCGGGCCGTCGTGCTCCAGCACCCCGGCGCGATCAGCCTCGACCACCTCATGGCGGCCGGGAAACTGCTGCTCGCCGAGAACGTCGTCGACGACTGCTACTGCGAGGAGGTCGAGGGCCGGGGCGGAGCGGCCCGCGGGCTGGGCGGGCGGCTGGTCATCGCCCAGTCGGCGCTCGATCCGTACCACGGCACACCCGAGCTGGAGGAGGAGTGGCGCCACGGCATGGCGGCCGACGGGCCGCTGCGGTCGTACCACCACGCCCTGCGGGACTACCGCGAGCTCGCCACACCCAGCCAGAGCGACCGGATCGTGCACGACCTGGCCCGGCTGCACATGGGCTATCTCGCGGAGGCCGCCTGGTCCGAGATCCGGTACGTGCCGCAGATCTGGGAGTACCTGGTGATGCGGCAGTTCAACAACTTCCGGCCGTGTCTGTCGATCGTCGACGCCGTGGACGGCTACGAACTGCCCGCGGCGCTGTACGCCCGGTCCGAGATCCAGCGGATCACCGCGCTCGCCTGCAACGCCACCACGATCGTCAACGACCTGTACTCCTTCACCAAGGAACTGGCCTCCGACCCCACCCATCTGAACCTGCCCCAGGTCATCGCCGCCAACGAGCGGTGCGGACTGAAGGCCGCCTATCTGCGGGCCGTCGAGATCCACAACAGGATCATGGAAGCGTTCGAGGAGGAGTCGGCGGTCCTGTCCGCCACCTCGCCCCTCGTCGCGCGCTACGCCGAGGGCCTGGCCTCGTGGGTGTCAGGGAACCACGAATGGCACGCCACCAACTCCCACCGATACCACCTGCCCAACTACTGGTAGCACCACCGTCCCGGCCCATCGTCACAGCGCCACGAGGAGTCCCCACTTGACCATCACCAACACCGAGACCACCGCAGCATCGGTGCCGAGCCAGTCCACGTACCAGACCCGCGTCGCGGACTACTGGAACGCCGAGGAGAACCCGGTCAACCTCGAACTGGGGAAGATCGACGACCTGTACCACCACCACTACGGCATCGGAGCCGTCGACCGGTCCGCTCTCGACGAGGGTCCCGGCTCGGGCCCCGACCGGATCACCGCCGAACTGCACCGGCTGGAGCAGGCCCAGGCCGACCTGCTCGCCTCCCGGCTCGGCGACCTCTCCCCCACCGACCGTGTCTTCGACGCCGGCTGCGGGCGCGGCGGCGGCAGCGTGGTGGCCCATCTGCGGTACGGCTGCCACACCGACGGGGTGACGCTCTCCCGGAAACAGGCCGACTTCGCCAACGAGCAGGCCCGTAAGCGGGGCATCGACGACAAGGTGCGCTACCACCACCGGAACATGCTCGACACGGGCCTGGAGAGCGGCGCGTACGCGGCCTCCTGGAACAACGAGTCCACCATGTACGTGGAGTTGGACCTGCTCTTCGCCGAGCACGCCCGGTTGCTGCGCCGCGGGGGCCGCTATGTGACGATCACCGGCTGCTACAACGACGCCTACGGGCGGGCCTCCCGCGAGGTGTCGCTCATCAACGCGCACTACATCTGCGACATCCATCCGCGCTCGGAGTACTTCCGCGCGATGGCCCGCAACCGGCTCGTGCCCGTCCATGTGGAGGACCTCACCGCCGACACGATCCCCTACTGGGAGCTGCGCCAGGAGGCCGGGCATCTGGTCACGGGCATCGAGGAAACGTTCCTGAACGCGTACAGGAACGGCAGTTTCCAGTACCTGCTCATCGTGGCCGACCGCGTCTGACGTGCCCTGAACCGGCACCCGGGCCCGGGCCGCGGGGTCGTCGCCCCGGGCCCGGGGGCGGGGGCTCAGGGGGGCGCCCCCCCCCCCCCCGCGGCCCCCGGCGGCCCCGACCCCGGGGCGCAGGGCGAGAACGGTGGCCGTGGCAGTGGCCAGAGTCAGCCA
>NZ_JBHXTO010000225.1:0-9341 GCF_042677425.1 Streptomyces sp. NPDC127119
CTCGTGGAGGGGCTGCGCCCCGTCCCACCCAGGGGCGCGGGGAACGGCGCAGTCTTTTGTCTTTCGTCTTTAGGGGCGCGGGGAACGGCGCAATCTTTTGGCTTTGGCTTCCAGGGGCGCGGGGAACTGCGCGACCGGCCACGACGGGGCCGCACCGTCCGAACCGCGGTGCGGCCCCGTGGGGGCGGAGCCCCGGGACTACTTGTTGTCGAGCAGGTTCTGGACCTTGCCCCGTATCTCGTCATCCGCCAGGCCACGGATCGTGAGGGTCGTACGGCGCCGCAGGACGTCGTCCGCCGTCTCCGCCCACTCGTTGTCGCGGGCGTACACGACCTGGGCCCAGATCTCGGGCGCGTCCTCGTGCACGCGCTGCGCCAGTTCCGGGTTGTCCTCGGCCAGCCGGGCGATGTCGAAGGCCAGCGAGCCGTAGTGCGTCGCCAGGTGCTTGGCCGTGTCGGCGCCCATCCGCGGACCGGCCGCGGGGGTGTCGACCAGGAGCCGGTGCGCGACCGCGCGCGGGTTGGCGACACCCGGCAGCGGCAGCTTCTTCGGCAGCGCGGAGATCGGCTCGAAGTCCTCGCCGAGCGGCCGGCCCGGCAGCGACTCCAGCTGCTTCATGACGGTCCGGCCGATGTGCCGGAAGGTCGTCCACTTGCCGCCCGCGACGGACAGCATGCCGCCCCGGCCCTCGGTGACGACCGTCTCGCGCTTGGCCTTCGACGTGTCGCCGGGGCCGCCGGGCAGGACGCGCAGACCCGCGAAGGAGTACGTGATCAGGTCACGGGTCAGCTGCTTGTCGCGGATCGAGAACGCGGCCTCGTCCAGGATCTGTGAGATGTCCTTCTCGGTGACCGAGACGTCCGCGGGGTCGCCCTCGTACTCCTCGTCGGTCGTGCCGAGCAGCAGCATGTCCTCCCAGGGGAGGGCGAAGGTGATGCGGTACTTGTCGATCGGTGTGGCCAGCGCGGCCTTCCAGGGGGAGGTGCGCTTGAGGACCAGGTGCGCGCCCTTGGAGAGGCGGATGGACGGCGCCGCGTTCTCGTCCTCCATCTTGCGCAGGTGGTCCACCCACGGCCCGGTCGCGTTCAGCACCAGGCGTGCCGACACGCCGAACTCGTCACCGGAGAGCGTGTCCTTCAGCTCGGCGCCGGTGACCCGGCCCCGGGTGAAGCGCAGGCCGGTGACGGCCGCGTGGTTGAGCACGGTGGCACCCGACTCGACGGCCGCGCGGACCGTCATCAGGGCCATCCGGGAGTCGTTCATCTGGTCGTCGCCGTACACGGCCACGGCCTTCAGGTTGTCCGTACGCAGTTCGGGAACGTCCTGCGCGGCCTTCGACGGCGAGAGCAGATGCCCCACGCCGTCACCGAAGGCCGACAGTGCCGAGTACGCGAAGACACCCGCGCCCAGCTTCGCCGCGCCGTGCGGCCCGCCCTTGTACACGGGGAGGTAGAACGTGAGCGGGTTCGCCAGGTGGGGGGCCACCTGACGGGAGACCGCACGGCGCTCGAAGTGGTTCTCCGCCACCAGCTTCACCGCGCCGGTCTGCAGATAGCGCAGACCGCCGTGGAGCAGCTTGGAGGAGGCGGAGGAGGTCGCGCCGGCGAAGTCGCCGGCGTCGACCAGGGCCACCCGCAGACCCGACTGCGCGGCATGCCAGGCGGTGGAGATGCCCAGGATTCCGCCACCGATCACCAGGAGGTCGTATGTCGACTTGGACAGCTGCTCCCGGGTCTCGGCGCGGCCCACTGCCTTCGCATGGAACGCGGCGGAGCCGTTGGCCGGGTGCGTCCCAAGAGCCGGGACACTCTGCAGGGTGGTCATTGCGAATTACTCCTCGTCAGCATCGTCTTCGAGCCAGCCCATGGTCCGCTCGACGGCCTTGAGCCAGCTCTTGTACTCACGGTCACGGGTCTCCGCGGCCATGTTCGGGGTCCATTCCGCGGCCCGCCGCCAGTTGGCGCGCAGGTCCTCGGTGTTCGTCCAGAAGCCGACGGCGAGGCCGGCGGCGTAGGCGGCGCCGAGGCAGGTGGTCTCGGCGACCATCGGGCGCACCACGGGGGCGTCCAGGACGTCGGCCAGGGTCTGCATCAGCAGGTTGTTGGAGGTCATGCCGCCGTCGACCTTGAGGGCCGCCAGCTCGACGCCGGAGTCCTTGGTCATGGCGTCGCTGATCTCACGGGTCTGCCAGGCGGTGGCCTCCAGGACGGCGCGCGCGATGTGCGCCTTGGTGACGTACCGGGTCAGGCCGGTGATCACACCGCGGGCGTCGGGACGCCAGTACGGGGCGAACAGACCGGAGAAGGCCGGCACGAAGTACGCGCCGCCGTTGTCCTCGACCGACAGCGCGAGCGTCTCGATCTCGGCGGCGGACTTGATGAGGCCCATCTGGTCGCGCATCCACTGGACGAGCGAGCCGGTGACGGCGATGGAACCCTCGAGCGCGTAGACCGGCTTCTGGTCGCCGATCTGGTAGCCGACGGTGGTCAGCAGGCCGCTGTACGAGTTGATGAGCTTGTCACCGGTGTTCATCAGCATGAACGTGCCGGTGCCGTACGTGGACTTGGCCTCGCCCTCGGCGAAACAGGTCTGGCCGAACAGGGCCGCCTGCTGGTCGCCGAGCGCGGAGGCGACCGGGATGCCGCCGAGCAGGTCGCCCAGCTTGCCGCCGGTGACCTCGCCGTACACCTCGGCGGAGGAGCGGATCTCGGGCAGCATGTTCAGCGGGACGCCGATGGACTCGGCGATCTTCTCGTCCCACTGCATGGTGTGCAGGTTCATCAGCATCGTGCGGGAGGCGTTGGTGACGTCGGTGACGTGCCGGCCGCCGTTCACACCGCCCGTCAGGTTCCAGATGACCCAGCTGTCCATGGTGCCGAAGAGGATGTCGCCGGCCTCGGCGCGCTCGCGCAGGCCCTCGACGTTGTCGAGCAGCCAGCGGGCCTTGGGACCGGCGAAGTACGAGGCGAGCGGCAGGCCGGTCTCGCGGCGGAAGCGGTCCTGGCCGACGTTGCGGCCGAGCTCCTTGCAGAGCGCGTCGGTGCGGGTGTCCTGCCAGACGAGGGCGTTGTGGACGGGCTCACCGGTGTTCTTGTCCCACAGCAGCGTCGTCTCGCGCTGGTTGGTGATGCCGATGGCCTTGATGTCGTCGCGGGTGATGCCGGCCTTCTCGACGGCCGAGGCGACGACCTCCTGGACGTTCGTCCAGATCTCGGTGGCGTTGTGCTCGACCCAGCCCGGCTTCGGGAAGATCTGCTCGTGCTCCTTCTGGTCGACGGAGACGATCCGGCCGTCCCGGTCGAAGACGATGCAGCGGCTGGACGTGGTGCCCTGGTCGATGGCGGCGATGAAAGGGCCGGCGGTGTGCGCGTCGGTCACGGTGTGCTCCTGAAAGTCCGTGGGTTCCGTGGAGGAGGGGCTGGCTTACGGCGTATTGCTTCCGGCTCCGGCCGACGTCCGTCCCGTACCGGACGGACGTCGGCGCCGAGCGGACGTACGGCTCCAAGCAAAGCTGTAAAGCTCTAGGCGAAGGCCACGTTGTAGATACCGGCGGCGATCGCTCCGCCGATCAGCGGTCCCACCACCGGGACCCAGGCGTAGCTCCAGTCCGACCCGCCCTTGTTGGGCAGCGGCAGCAGGGCGTGCACGATGCGCGGGCCGAGGTCACGGACCGGGTTGATCGCGTACCCCGTCGGGCCACCGAGCGAGAGACCGATGCTGACGACCACGAAGGCGGTGATCAGCGCGCCCAGCGTGCCCAGCCCCTTGCCGCTGTCGTTGAGCCCCTGGGTGAGGACGGCGAGCACCAGCACGATCGTGCCGATGACCTCCGTCGCGACGTTCTGCCAGGCGACCCGGACCTCCGGGCCGGTGGAGAAGACGCCGAGCACCGGGCCCGCCTTGGCCTCCCGTGCCTCCACGGACTTGACGTCCTGCGCACCGGGGCCGCCCACGATCTCGCGGTCGGTCAGGTGCGCCAGGAACTGTCCGTAGTACGCGACCCACACGAGCAGCGCGCCGATCATGGCGCCGAGGAGCTGGCCCGACCAATAGGTCAGGACGTTGCTCCAGTCGTCGTCCTTGATCGCGATGCCGAGGGTGACGGCCGGGTTCAGATGGGCACCGGAGAGGGGCGCCGAGATGTACACGGCGGTCATCACCGCGAAACCCCACCCGAAGGTGATGGCGAGCCACCCGGCGTTGCGTGCCTTGGAGGCCTTCAGCGTGACGGCGGCGCACACGCCACCGCCGAGCAGGATGAGTATGGCGGTACCTATGGTCTCGCCGATGAAGATGTCGGAGCTGGACACCCGCGACTCCTTTGTCCTTCGTCCAGGGGAAGGCGAACCCCGGGTCCCTCCGGTGGTTCGCGACCTCAGGTGAGGTCGTTGCCGGCCCTTGGCCTTGTCACACTCTAACGCGTATTGCCGGTAGGTGTTCGACAATGCCGACCGATGGACGGGAGTCTTGCTCTGCCAATACCACCTCGTCAAGGCCTCTGTTATCGAAAACACGATCGTTATTGATTGCTGTGAACTATCGATCATGGGAACGGCCGCACACCACGTGCGAGCAGGAACGTTCCGTCGTCGGGGGAGCGCGAAGAAGGCCGGTACGTCGTCGACGTACCGGCCTTCTTCCCACAATCGCGGGCCCGGACTCAGAACCGCCCGGCGCCCAGGTCCCTCGACACCGAGCGGGCGCAGTCGCGGACGGCGGCGATCAGCTCGGGACGCAGCCCGCCGTCCTTGTCGCAGACGCGCTCCACCGCCCCCGTGACGCCCACCGCGCCGACGGGCATCCGCCGCTGGTTGTGGATCGGCGCCGCCACCGAGGCGACCCCCGTCCAGGTCTCCTCGACATCGGCCGCGTACCCGCGCGCGCGGGTCAGGTCGAGGACGTGCTCGAACGCCTCGGGCGCGCTGACCGTCCGCGCCGTGAACTCCTCGCGCTCGGCCTCCAGGACCTCGCTGTGCGCCACCGGGTCGTACGCCGACAGGACCTTGCCCAGCGCCGTGGAGTGCAGGGGCTGCATGGCCCCGACCTCCAGCACCTGCCGGCTGTCGTCGGGCCTGAACACGTGGTGCACGATCAGTACGCCCTGCTGGTGCAGCACGCCCAGATAGACGCTCTCGCCGCTGGAGCGGGCCAGGTCGTCGGTCCACACCAGGGCGCGCGCCCGCAGCTCGTGCACATCGAGATAGGTCGTCCCCAGGCGCAGCAGCTCCGCGCCCAGCTGGTAGCGCCCGGAGGGCCCGTCCTGCTCGACGAAACCCTCCTGCTGCAGTGTGCGCAGGATTCCGTGGGCCGTGCCCTTCGCCAGGCCCAGCGACGAGGCGATGTCCGACAGGCCGAGCCGTCGCTCCCCGCCTGCGAGCAGCCGCAGCATCGCGGCCGCCCGTTCGAGCGACTGGATGTTCCGTGCCATCGCCGTCGTGCCCTCCGTCCCCTTGGACCGTCGGTCGCCGCTTCGCTGCCACCGTTCGGCAATGTCGAACATTACCGCTCGCCGCCGACCTCCCGCTAATGGGTGGCCGTGATGAGTTGCGAACGCATCCAACCCGACACCGGGTACGGATCGCGCGTCCGTCCCGTGGACGCTCCCGCCCCTCCGGTGCCGCCGCGGGCTACCCTGACGGCGTGCGTCTTCCACAAGAAGCGCAAAGCCGACAGCCGTCGCACTCCAGGGAGCATCTTCCATGGCCTCGTTGCCGAACCCGTCCCTTCCGTCCGAGTCGGCCTACAGCCGGGCTCGAACCGACGCCCTCCGCGAGGCGCTCGCCACCCGCGTGGTGGTGGCCGACGGCGCGATGGGCACCATGCTCCAGGCACAGGACCCGACCCTTGAGGACTTCCAGAACCTTGAGGGCTGCAACGAGATCCTGAACCTCACCCGCCCCGACATCGTGCGCTCCGTCCACGAGGAATATTTCTCGGTGGGCGTCGACTGCGTCGAGACCAACACCTTCGGCGCCAACCACGCGGCCCTCGCCGAGTACGACATCGCCGAACGCGTCTACGAACTCTCCGAGTCCGGTGCCCGCATCGCCCGCGAGGTCGCCGACGAGTTCACCGCCTCCACCGGACAGCAGCGCTGGGTGCTCGGCTCCATGGGCCCCGGCACCAAGCTGCCGACCCTCGGCCACGCCCCGTACACGCTCCTGCGCGACGCCTACCAGCGGAACGCCGAGGGCATGATCGCCGGCGGCGCCGACGCGCTGCTCGTGGAGACCACCCAGGACCTGCTGCAGACCAAGGCGTCCGTGCTGGGCGCCCGCCGGGCCCTGGACACCCTCGGCGTGGACCTGCCGCTGATCGTCTCCGTGACCGTCGAGACCACCGGCACCATGCTCCTCGGCTCGGAGATCGGCGCCGCGCTCACCGCTCTCGAACCGCTCGGCATCGACATGATCGGCCTGAACTGCGCCACCGGGCCCGCCGAGATGAGCGAGCACCTGCGCTATCTGGCCCGCCACTCCCGCATCCCGCTGTCCTGCATGCCGAACGCCGGCCTCCCGGTCCTGGGCAAGAACGGCGCCCACTACCCGCTGACCGCCCCCGAACTCGCCGACGCCCAGGAAACCTTCGTCACCGAGTACGGCCTGTCCCTGATCGGCGGCTGCTGCGGCACGACCCCCGAGCATCTGCGCCAGGTCGTGGAGCGCGTACGGGACCTGACACCGGCCCCGCGCAACCCGCGCCCCGAGCCCGGCGCCGCCTCGCTCTACCAGACCGTGCCGTTCCGCCAGGACACCGCGTACATGGCGATCGGCGAGCGCACCAACGCCAACGGCTCCAAGAAGTTCCGCGAGGCCATGCTGGAGGCCCGCTGGGACGACTGCGTCGAGATCGCCCGCGACCAGATCCGCGAGGGCGCCCACATGCTCGACCTGTGCGTCGACTACGTGGGCCGCGACGGCGTCGCCGACATGCAGGAACTGGCAGGCCGCTTCGCCACCGCCTCCACCCTGCCGATCGTCCTGGACTCCACCGAGGTCGACGTCATCCGCGCCGGCCTGGAGAAGCTCGGCGGGCGCGCGGTCATCAACTCCGTCAACTACGAGGACGGCGACGGCCCCGACTCGCGCTTCGCGAAGGTCACCCGGCTCGCCCAGGAACACGGCGCCGCGCTCATCGCCCTCACCATCGACGAAGAGGGCCAGGCACGCACCCCCGAGCACAAGGTCGCGATCGCCGAGCGGCTCATCGACGACCTCACCGGCAACTGGGGCATCCACGAGTCGGACATCCTCATCGACACCCTGACCTTCACCATCTGCACCGGCCAGGAGGAGTCCCGGGGCGACGGCGTCGCCACCATCGAGGCGATCCGCCGGCTCAAGCAGCGCCACCCCGACGTCCAGACCACCCTCGGTCTGTCGAACATCTCCTTCGGCCTCAACCCGGCCGCGCGCGTCCTGCTCAACTCGGTCTTCCTCGACGAGTGCGTCAAGGCCGGCCTCGACTCGGCGATCGTGCACGCCTCGAAGATCCTGCCGATCGCCCGCTTCACCGAGGAGGAGGTCGCCACCGCCCTCGACCTCATCCACGACCGCCGCCGCGAGGGCTACGACCCGCTGCAGAAGCTGATGGCCCTCTTCGAGGGCGCCACCACCAAGTCCCTCAAGGCCGGCCGCGCCGAGGAACTCGCCGCGCTGCCCCTGGACGAGCGGCTCAAGCGGCGCATCATCGACGGCGAGAAGAACGGCCTCGAACAGGACCTGGACGACGCCCTGAAGGAGCGCCCGGCCCTCGACATCGTCAACGAGACCCTCCTGGACGGCATGAAGGTCGTCGGCGAACTGTTCGGTTCCGGCCAGATGCAGCTGCCGTTCGTGCTCCAGTCCGCCGAGGTCATGAAGACCGCGGTGGCCCACCTGGAGCCGCACATGGAGAAGACCGACGACGACGGCAAGGGCACCATCGTGCTCGCCACCGTCCGCGGAGACGTCCACGACATCGGCAAGAACCTCGTCGACATCATCCTGTCCAACAACGGCTACACCGTCGTCAACCTCGGCATCAAGCAGCCCGTCTCCGCGATCCTGGAGGCCGCCCAGGAACACCGCGCCGACGTCATCGGCATGTCGGGGCTCCTGGTCAAGTCCACGGTGATCATGAAGGAGAACCTGGAGGAGCTCAACCAGCGCAAGATGGCCGCCGACTACCCGGTCATCCTCGGCGGCGCCGCCCTCACCCGCGCCTACGTCGAGCAGGACCTCCACGAGATCTACGAGGGCGAGGTCCGCTACGCCCGCGACGCGTTCGAGGGCCTGCGCCTGATGGACGCGCTCATCGCGGTCAAGCGCGGCGTACCCGGGGCCACCCTGCCGGAGCTGAAGCAGCGCCGGGTGCGGGCCACCGCCCGGACGGTCGTCGAGGAACGCCCGGAGGAGGGCGCGGCCCGCTCCGACGTGGCCGTCGACAACCCGGTCCCCGCCCCGCCCTTCTGGGGCACCCGCGTCATCAAGGGCATCCAGCTCAAGGAGTACGCGTCCTGGCTCGACGAGGGCGCGCTGTTCAAGGGCCAGTGGGGCCTCAAGCAGGCCCGCACGGGCGACGGGCCCACCTACGAGGAACTGGTGGAGACGGAGGGCAGGCCGCGCCTGCGCGGTCTCCTGGACCAGCTGCAGACGGGCAACCTCCTCGAAGCGGCGGTCGTATACGGCTACTTCCCGTGCGTCTCCAAGGACGACGACCTGATCCTCCTGGACGACCAGGGCAACGAACGCACCCGCTTCACCTTCCCGCGCCAGCGCCGCGGCCGCCGGCTGTGCCTGGCCGACTTCTTCCGCCCGGAGGAGTCCGGCGAGACGGACGTCGTCGGCCTCCAGGTCGTCACCGTCGGCTCCCGGATCGGCGAGGAGACGGCGAAGCTCTTCGAGGCGAACTCCTACCGCGACTACCTCGAACTGCACGGCCTGTCCGTCCAGCTGGCCGAGGCGCTGGCCGAGTACTGGCACGCGCGCGTGCGCTCCGAACTCGGCTTCGCGGGCGACGACCCGGCCGAGATGGAGGACATGTTCGCGCTCAAGTACCGCGGCGCCCGCTTCTCCCTCGGCTACGGCGCCTGCCCCGACCTGGAGGACCGGGCCAAGATCGCCCGCCTCCTGGAGCCGGAGCGCATCGGCGTCCACCTCTCGGAGGAGTTCCAACTCCACCCGGAACAGTCCACGGACGCGATCGTGATCCACCACCCGGAAGCGAAGTACTTCAACGCCCGTTGAACTGGGTGCGTGGACGGCTGCGGGCCCGGTGGGGGCGGGTCGCGCAGTTCCCCGCGCCCCTGAGTAGTTCCCCGCGCCCCTGAGTGGGACGGGGCGCAGCCCCTCCCCGAGGGG
>NZ_JBHXTO010000226.1:0-9324 GCF_042677425.1 Streptomyces sp. NPDC127119
ATTTCGGGCTGCCGATACTCAAGACCCGACCGCACGGCGACTCCACGACAGGCCGGGAAGCCACGAACCGCCGGCAGCACCGGGGTGAGCGCCGTGGTTCCCGAAGAGGTTCACCACGAAACATGAATGTGCAGATTATTACCGGGCAATGGATGGACATAGTCCAGGTGATGGATCATGCCCTTTACAGTCGTGGACAAGGATTCGGCGCAAAGAAAACAAGGACGTTTTGAGCCGAGGCACCGCACGGGGGAACCATGACCAGAAACATCCGGGAACACGCTGACAGTCCATCGGGGGAAGAGTTCTGTCCGGCCGGGCGTTCCGGCGGCAACGTGGCCGCCTGACCATGAACACGCCAACCGCCTCTGGCGGATTTCCGCACCGTTTTGCCCAGGGTGCGACGGAGACCGGCTTCCTCGGCACCCAATCCTTCACGCAGAGGGTCGGAATGTAGGTCACGACACTGACGACGGGTTGTCTCCGCATGGATCCGACAACCCTCCATACCGTGCGCGCGCCTGTCGGCCGCGGCATTCATGCGACGTCAGTCGACTTCGTTCCAGCCTGCCTCGGCGGGCTCTCTCACCCTCTCGACGAACAACCGACCACCAACATCAGTGGAGCACTTCCATGTCTTTCCGTGGCACCCATTCCAACCGTTCGGCCGACCGCCGGGTCGGCCGCCGGGGCCTTCTCAAGGCCGCGGGCGCGACCGCACTGGCCACCACCCTCATACCGGCCACCGCCGGCCTGGCTCGGGCCAAGGAGGCCGCAGTGGTGGACGCCATAGTCATCGGCGCCGGCTACGCCGGTGGCACCGTGGCCAGGGAGCTCGCTCTGAAGGGGCTGCGTCCGCTGGTCCTCGAAGCGCGCGGCCGGATCGGCGGCCGGGTCTGGACCGGGACCTTCGCCGGTACCCAGGTCGAGATAGGCGGCAGCTGGCTAGGACCGCAGCAGCCGCTGATCCACAAGGAACTCAAGCGCTACCAGCTCAGCACGTTCGAGGACGTCGCCGCCGAGCAGGTCGTCCTCCCCAATGATCAGGGCTTCAAGAACCACACACCCGCCGAGGCGTACGACGCCCTCGGTCAGTTGTGGGGCGAGTTCTACGCCGGATCGGAGAAGTATTTCGAGCGGCCCGCCGAACCACTGTTCCGATCGGACCTGCTCGCGTCCGTCGACCCGCTCTCACTGGCCGACCGGCTCGGCCAGCTGAGCCTGTCGCCGACCGAACTGAAGTGGCTCAACGGTGAGACGTCCGTGTACTCCGGCGGCCCCAGCAGCCGGGGTTCGCTGACCGGAATGGCCCAGTGGATCCAGCTCTCCGGGGGCTCGTACGGAACGTACGGCACCACAATGAGCCTCCGGCCGAGCCTGGGCATGACCGCCGCCCTGCAGGCCATGTTCAACGAGGCTCAGGCCGACATCCGGCTCAACTCGCCGGTGAAGAAGGTCACCGAGTCGAGCGGGATGGTCACTGTCGAGACGGCCGCGGGCGCTCAGTTCACCTCGCGGGTGGTCGTGGTGTGCACGCCGACCAACGTGTGGAAGAACATCACGTTCAGCCCGGGACTGCCCGCGGCCCACACCCAGGCCACCTCTCAGGGCATCGGCATTCCTCACGCCACCAAGATGTGGATACAGGTCAAGGGCACCGTCCCGGCGACGGCGGCGCAGGCCGGCGAGGGCTCTGACATTTTGCTGATGGTGCCTCAGCAGCAGCTCTCCGAGGGCCGGTTGTTCATCGCGTTCGCGGGTCCGTCCTTGAACGTCAGCAGCGCCGCCAACGTCCAGACGGCCGTGCAGCAGTTCCTGCCCGGTGCGACCGTGCTGCGCTACCAGGCGATGGAGTGGGCCAAGGACCAGTACAGCGGAGGCGGTTGGGGCCTGCGTCGACCCAATCATCTGCTGCAGCTCTTCCCGCGGATCGAGCAGCCGCACGGCCGCATCCTGTTCGCGGGCGCCGACATCGCGACGGGTTGGCACGGAGCGTTCATCGAGGGCGCGATCGAGTCGGGCTTCCGGGCCGCGGCCCAGGCGGTCCAACTGGCCTGATCTGTCGGCTCTTCGGGGACGGGACACCTGGGCACCCCCGATCATGGGTGTCTGAAGCTCCTCGACGCCTGACGCACGGCGGGATGAGGCGGCACGGAACGAGAGTACGGGGGCTGGGGCCTTTGATGACGCCTCAGCCCCCAGCCTCAGTCCCTGGAGGCCCAGGGTGTCCTCATCGGAGTGGCACTCCCCGATGAGGACACCCGGCTCCCGCCGCCGCGGGCAACCCAATACCCGGGCTCCGGAGTGAGGACCTGAGGATCAGGCCTCGGGCTTCTTCAGCACCTCGATGAGACTGGAGAAGCTGTTCTCGCCGAATCCCTTTGCCATACCGGCGTGGAAGATCTCGGCAACGGCGGCCGGCAGCACGGTGTTGACCCCGGCGTCCTTGTGGGTGTGCAGCACATGGTCGATGCTGGCCGCGCCCATGGCCAGACGGTCCACGTCGCCCGGGTACTCCGAGTCGTCCACGTGCTGCGCGTACAGCTCGAGGAAGTGCGGCATCATCTGCGTCATCATCGTGGCGTACGGCAGCAGTTCCTTCGCCGAGACGCCGTTCGCCCGGCCCAGCGCGAGGGTCTGGTAGAAGCTGAGCATCGTGGTCCAGAAGATGGTCATCTGGGCCTGGTAATACATGGCCGCGAGGCCGGCATCCTCACCGCGGAAGTCCGCGTTGGTAAGAACCTTCAGGGTCTCCTCGTGGGCGTCGAAGACGTCCCTGGGACCGCTGTAGTAGGTGGAGGAGCCGGGCTTGCCGATCAACGGCGGGGGCACCTGCACGCCGCCGGTGAGGTGCTTCGCCCCGTGCTTGGCCGCCCACTTGGCGGCTTCACGGGCCTTCTCCGGCGTGTCCGAGCTGAGATTGACGATCACCTTGCCCGAGAGGGAGGACGTGACAGGTTCAAGGATCGCGTAGACCGCGTCGTAGTCCGTGAGACTGAGCACGATCAGCTCGTTCGCAGCGAGGGCGTCCTCGACACTGGCGGCCAGCGTGGCGCCACGGGCCACGAGCGCCTCGGCCTTGCTGGCAGTCCGGTTCCACACGGTGACCTGGTGGCCGTTGTCCAGCAACGTGTTGACCATCGCCTGGCCCATGGGACCCAGACCGATAAGGGTTAATGACTGCTTGCTCATCAGGAGCTCTCCTTGGTTCTTCACGGGCCGGTCGCCCCGCCGACGCCCGGACGGGGGATTGCCGATACGACGACGGGGCGACCGGATCGCCTCACTAAAACGATCGATCTAACTAGAGCAATATAGCAGCCCACCAGAACGAGCGCTCTATCAAGTAGATTGTTTCCATGGAGACCAAGCAGCAGGGCGGGCGCGGCACGGGCGCGGAAGCTGTTGTCGGCACGCGTGAACGCGTCGTGCGTGCCGCGTCGCGCCTGCTCCAGCAGCAGGGGTACGAGGGCACAGGGATCAAGCTCATTGCTCGGGAGGCCGGAGCCACGCTCGGTTCCGTGTACCACTTCTTCCCCGGCGGCAAGGAAGAACTGGCCGTGGCGGCGATCCAGCACGGCGACCAGGAGTTCGCAGACATGCTGCGCACGGGGCTGGACAGCGCGGACGATCCGGCCGTGGCCGTGGAGAACTGCGCCCGGCACCTCGCCACCGCTCTGCGCGAGTCGGGCTGGGCCGAAGGCTGTCCGGTCACGTCGACGGCCCTGGAGACTCTCGGTCGCGCGCCACGTATCCAGGAGGCCTGCCACGAGGCGCTGCGGAACTGGCAGAGCGTACTGTCCGCGCGGTTCACCCGCTCAGGGTTCTCCGTC
Source organism: Streptomyces sp. NPDC127119 (assembly GCF_042677425.1). Classification (NCBI taxonomy): domain Bacteria; kingdom Bacillati; phylum Actinomycetota; class Actinomycetes; order Kitasatosporales; family Streptomycetaceae; genus Streptomyces; species Streptomyces sp. NPDC127119. The sequence continues at coordinate 3,834 of NZ_JBHXTO010000226.1, forward strand.
CAGCAGGCCAACGAACTGGCCTGCACGGTGCTGGCCGCGCTGGAGGGCGCCGAGGTGACCTCCCAGGTATTCCGCAGCGAGGAACCGCTTCTCACCACCGGCCGGCACATGGCTCGGCTGGTCAGGTCCTGGTCGTAGGCCGGTCGCGCACGGCGCCCCGCACCCGTCAGGGCTGTCCGGTTCAGCCCGCGGGCGGGAAGTGTCCCTCCTGCACGAAGAAGTCGACGTACGTGGCGAACAGTTCGCGGGTGAGGGGCGGGCAGCTGATGCCGGTGCCGGTCAGCGCCGCTTCCGTCTCGGTGGTGTCGATGGCCGGGTAGAAGCCGTCCGTGTCCGAGGCCATCATCTCGAAGGCGTGCAGGAGTGGCAGGAGCGCGTTGTTCCGGTCGGACCGCACCGCCTCGTTCCATGCGTCCGGTTCGATCTCACGCAGGTCGTAACCGAGATCGCGCAGGTAGGTCACGCAGTCGGCCAGGCTCAGTGAGCTCTGGTTGAACAGGTGGAACGTACCGCCGGCCGTATCCTGACGGGTGGAGATGCCGATGATCGCCGCACTCACGTAGTCGACGGGCAGCAGATGGAAGCGGCCCGGGGTACCGGTGGGTACGGCCCGTGCCTGGAGCAGGCCCTTCAGGCTGAGCCACACGAAGTCGCGGGTCTGGCAGGCGCCGTTGCGCTGGTCGCCGGAGATGACGTCGACGCGGTGGACGGAAACGGGCAGTCCCCGTTCCCTGGCCAGGCCGACGACCTGTTCGGCGACCCATTTGCTCTGCAGGTACCCGCTGGGAAGCGCCGCTGCCGGGCCGGTGCTGTCGGTGACCTTGAGCGGGACACCCGCGACGACCGGTCCCTCGAAGACGCCGACCGTAGAGACGTAGTGGACCGGGACCGTCCGGTGCCTGGCCGCCAGCCGGAGAATCTCCTCGGTGCCACGGACGTTGGCGTCCCGGAGCGCGGTGTACGGGTGGAGCCAGTGGACGGTGGCGCCCGCGTGGTAGACCACGTCGACGTCCCTGGCCAGCCCGTCGAAGACCTCCGGAGCGAGTCCGAGTCCCTCCTCGGCCAGGTCGCCGACCACGACGCTGAGCCGGTCGGGGTCGACAGAGTCCCAGACCCGGTACCACTGAAGGTTCTGCCGCAGTCGTTCGTGGGCCTGCGCCCCGTCCTCGCCGCGCACCAGGCAGTGCACGCGGGCCCGGGTCGTACGCATCAGGTCCCGCAGAAGGAACGCTCCGAGGAACCCGCTCGCCCCCGTCAGTAGGATCTCCCGGGGGTCGGCCGTGGGGCCCACCACCTCGTCGGCGAGCCGGATGTCGTCGGCGAGCCGGATGTCGGCCGCGTGGTCGACGCCTTCCCCGGCCTCGCCCGCGCCGTCGGGTCCGTTGCCCGGGACGAGGTCCGTGACAAGCCTGCCGGCCAGCGAGTCGGGGGTGGGGTGGTCGAAGACGAGGGTCGCGGGCAGTCGCAGGCCGGTCGCCGCGGCCAGCCGGTTGCGCAGTTCCACCGAGGTCAGCGAGTCGAACCCGAGCTGGGAGAAGGGCTGTTCACGGTCGACGCCCCTGGCGTCGCCGTGCCCGAGAACCCCGGCCATGGCATCGAGCAGTACCTGGAGCACCGCCTCGCGCCGCTCGGACACCGGCAGGCCGGCCAGCCGGTCCGCGAGCAGGCTCCCGTCGTCGGCGGCGGTGCGGGCCACGGCTCGTACCGGCGTACGGACGAGGGAGCGCAGCACCACGGGCACCGGAGGACGCCTCCGGAGCACCGCGAGATCGAGTGGGGTGGCGACGGCGTAGGGATGCCCGGTCTTGAGCGCGAGGTCGAGCAGGGCGGGCCCCTGCTCGGTGGGAACCTGCCGAAAGCCGCTGCGGGCGATGCGCCGCAAATCGGTGTCGGTCAGATCACCGGTCAGCCCGGAACTCCGCTTCCACAAGCCCCAGGCGAGGGAGGTCGCGGACATTCCGCGGGCGACACGGTGGTGGGCGAGGCCGTCGAGGAGGCTGTTGGCCGCCGCGTAGGTGGACTGGCCGGGGCCGCCGATCACGGCGGCGACCGACGAGAAGAGCACGAAGGCGGTCAGGTCGTTGCCACGGGTCAGTTCGTGCAGGTGCAGGGCCGCGTCGGCCTTCGGAGCCAGGACCGCCGCAAGCCGCTCCCCGGTCTGTGCGCCGACAAGGCCGTCGTCGAGGACACCGGCGGTGTGGACGACACCTGTCAGGGGGTGTTCGCCCGGTACCTGTGCCAGCAGGGCGGCGAGGGCCGAACGGTCGGAGACATCGCAGGCGGCGAGGGTGACGGTGGCCCCGAGCCGGGTGAGCTCGACGGCGAGCTCCGCCGCTCCGGGGGCCTCGCCGCCGTTCCGGCTCGCCAGGAGCAGATGGCGTACGCCGTGTTCGGATGCCAGGTGCCGAGCGAAGAGGCCACCGAGCGAACCGGTTCCGCCTGTGATCAGCACAGTGCCCTCGGGGTTCCAGACCCGTGGGGCCCCGACCATGTCGCGCGGCGCGCGGACCAGTCCTGGCAGCAGGATCTGCCCGTCGCGGAACGCTGCCTGGGTCTCCCCGGCGGCCAGCAGTCGACCCACGAGTGCGTCCTGGTCCGGAGCGAGGGTCGTGCCGGCCGGGAGGTCGACGAGGACGATGCGTCCGGGAGCCTCGGACTGGGCGGAACGGAGCAGTCCCCAGGCTGCGGCGCCACCCAGATCGGTGACGTCGTCGCCCTCGGCGGCGGCCGTCGCCCCGGAGGTCAGCACGACCAGCGGCATGTCCCCGAGCCGCTCCTCTGCGAGCCACTCCTGAGCGAGTGTCAGTGCCCGGCGGGCGGTGTCCCGGACGGCGGCGGGCTCCACGGAGGTGTCGACCGCGCCGGTCAGTGAGACCTGCACGACGTCGACAAGGGCGCCGGAGGCGACCGCGTCGGCGACGGCCGCCACGGTCGGGTAGGCGTCCGGACCCTGGCGGCTCTCGTCGAGCACCGCCCGGCGGGCGGGCGCGCCGTCCGCTGCCGGGAGGGCACTGGGTGTCCAGCGGAGCCGAAAGAGCGCGTCGTGGGCACGGGTGACCGACGCGGCGAGGGCCACGGTGTCGAGCGGTCGTACGGTCACGGCGTCGGCTTCGGCAACGAGTTGCCCTGTGGGGTCCGTGAGTCGCATCCCGTAGGTGTCACGGGCGGCGCCCGGGGTGTCCGCCGGGGTGAAGCGGACGTGCAGCGCGGTGGCGCCGGTGGCGTACAGGCGAAGTCCCTGCCAGCGGGCCACGGTTCCCGCCCGCCGGTTGCTGTCGGTGAGCAGCAGCGGCTGGAGCGCGGCTTCCAGGAGTGCCGGGTGCAGGGCGTAGTCGGGTGCCTGTTCGGCGCTCGCGCCGGGCAGTTCGACCTCGGCGAAGAGTTCGTCGCCCCGCTTCCAGAGCCCGCCGAGGCCCCGGAAGGCTGGACCGTATCCGAGGCCGGCTTCGGCGAGATCCCGCAGGAGAGCGGGTGTCTGCAGCGGCTCGGCGTCCGCCGGTGGCCAGGACGGCGCCGTGTCAGGAGTGCCGGGTATGGCGAGCGGGAGGGAGGTGAGCAGGCCGTGTGCGTGTCGCACCCAGGTGGCGTCGCCGTCATCGGGCCGGGCGTGGCAGGAGAACGGACGTCGGCCGGCCGGGTCGGGGGCGCCGACGGTGACCCGTACCTGTACACCTGTGTCGGCGGGCAGCGGGAGGGGGGTGACGAGCGTGAGGTCGTCGACGGCGGTGCAGCCGACGTCGTCGCCCGCGTGTATCGCCAGCTCCACCAGGGCGGCCGACGGGAGAACGGCCGTGCCGTCCGCGGTGTGCTCGGCCAACCAGGGGTGGTTGCGCAGCGACAGCCTGCTGGTGAACACCGCCTCGTCGCGCTCCTCCAGGCGCAAAGCCGCGTCGATCAGGGGGTGTTCGCCCGGCTGAAGTCCGAGTCCGGTGGCGTCCGTGTGTGCTTCGGCCGCCTCCAGCCAGTACCGCTGGTGCTGGAAGGCGTAGGTGGGCAGTTCCACCCGGCGGGCCCCGGTGCCGTCGAAGAAGGCCGGCCAGTCGGGGCGGGACCCGGTCAGGTGCAGTGCGCCCAGTCCGCTCACCAGGCTCCACGATTCGGGCCGGTCGCGGCGGAGCAGGGCGATCGCGGCGGGTGCGGCGCCCTGGAGGTCGGCGAGGGCGCCGTGCACGAGCGGGGTGAGGACGGCGTCGGGGCCGATCTCGACGAAGGTGGTGACTCCCTGCTCGTGGAGGGTGGTCACGGTGTCGGAGAACCGGACGGCGTTGCGCACCTGGTCGACCCAGTAGTCGGCGGTCCGCAGATCATCACCCGAGGCCAGACGCCCGGTCAGTGTGGAGACGACAGGGATGCCGATCTGCCCGTACGGGACACGTTTCGCCGCTGTGCGGAACTCCTCCAACATGCCGTCCATGTGCGGCGAGTGGAACGCGTGCGACACCGACAACCTGCTCGTCCTACGCCCCAAACCCGCGAAATACTCCGCAACCTCCGAAACCGCCCCCTCATCACCCGACAACACCACCGACGAAGGCCCATTCACCGCCGCAACCGCAACCTCCCCCACACGCCCCGAAACCAGCCCCACCACCTCCGACTCAGCCGCCTCCACCGCCACCATCACCCCACCCCCCGGCAACCCCTGCATCAACCGCGCACGACACACCACCAACGCCGCCGCATCCCCCAACGAAAGAACACCCGCCACATGAGCAGCAGCAAACTCACCCACAGAATGACCAGCAACCAGATCCACCCCCACACCCCACGACTCCAACAACCGGAACAACGCCACCTCGAACGCGAACAACGCCGGCTGAGTCCACCCCGTCTCCCCCAACAACCCCGCCTCCACCGAACCCACCCCCGCAAACATCACCGACCTCAACGAACCACCCAACAACGGATCCAGAACCCCACACACCTCATCCAACGCACCCGCAAACACCGGAAACACCCGATACAACTCACCCCCCATCCCCACCCGCTGAGCACCCTGACCCGAAAAAACAAACGCCGTCCGACCCATCGACACCACACCCTCCACCACGTCGGCGCCAGGCTGGCCCGCGGCCAACGACCGCAAGCCATCGAGTAGTTGCTCTCGATCGGTCGCGACCACGGCCGCGCGACGGCCGTGGCGGGAGCGAGTGGTGGCCAGGGAGTGGGCCACGTCCAGGCGGAGCTTGTCGTCCGAGGTCTCGGCAAGGGCGAGAAGCCTTCCGGCCTGGGCGGCCAGGGCTTGCGGGGTACGAGCCGACAGCAGCCACGGCAGTGCCCCGGCCGGCCGGGGCACTGGGGTGCCGGCCGCGTCGGGTGTGGTGTCGGCCCGGGTGTCGGCCGACGGCTCTGCCGCGGCTTCCTCGATGATGACGTGGGCGTTGGTACCGCCGAATCCGAAGGAGGAGACGGCGGCCCGGCGGGGGCGGTCCACCTCGGGCCACTCACGCGCCTCGGTCAGCAGCTCCACCGCCCCCGACTCCCAGTCCAC
>NZ_JBHXTO010000227.1:0-9312 GCF_042677425.1 Streptomyces sp. NPDC127119
TCCCCACCGGGCCGCAGTCCGAAGTCGGCCTCAGTCACCCCCTCCCCACCGGGCCGCAGTCCGAAGTCGGCCGCAGTCACCCCCTCCCCCCCCCAACAACCCCTACCAGGAAGACTTCCGCACCCCCGGTAGGTAACCCCCGTGCCCCAGCACCCGCAGGTTCACCCGGGACACTCCGAACGCTCGGAAATAGCCCCGCGGACGCCCGTCCACCGCGTCCCGGTTGCGTACCCGACCCGCCGCGGCGTCCCGTGGCTGTCGTCGCAACTCCCGCCCGGCGGCGAGCCGTTCGGACTCCGTGGAGGACGGCCGGCGCACGATCTCCTTCAGTTCGGCCCGCCGCTCGGCGTACCGCGCGACCACCACCCGCCGCGCCTCGTTCTTCGCGATCTTGCTCTTCTTCGCCATCAGACCTTCACCCCGCGGGCCCGGATGCGCGCCACGGCGGCCTCGACGCCGATGACGTCGACGGTCTTGATGCCCTTGGTGCTCAGTTTCAGCCGGACGAACCGCCCCTCACCCGGCAGCCAGTACCGCTTGCTCTGGATGTTCGGGTCGAAGCGGCGCGACGTGCGCCGGTGCGAGTGCGAGATGGAGTTGCCGAAGCCCGGCCGGGTCCCGGTCAGCATGCAGTGTGCGGACATGGTGAGTGACGTACCTCTCTCGATCTCTTCCGTTCCCGTTATTGGTAATGGGATTCGTTTTCATATACTAGCCACATGGCACGCAACGAACTCCGCCCGGTCGTCAAACTCCGGTCCACGGCCGGGACCGGCTACACGTACGTCACCCGCAAGAACCGTCGCAACGACCCCGACCGGCTGACCCTGCGCAAGTACGACCCCCGCGCGGGCCGGCACGTCGACTTCCGAGAGGAGCGCTGAGCGTCATGCGCGAGGGAATCCATCCGGCGTACGGGCCCGTCGTCTTCCGGGACCGGGCCGCGAACCACGCCTTCCTGACCGGCTCGACCATGACGAGCGGGAAGACGATCGACTGGGAGGACGGCAACACGTACCCGGTCGTCGACGTCGAGATCTCGAACGTGAGCCACCCCTTCTACACGGGCACGGCCCGCGTACTGGACACGGCCGGCCGCGTCGAGCGCTTCGAACGCCGCTTCGGCACCAACCACCGTACGAGCGGGGAGCGCTGATGCTGTCCGTCGCCGTCGTCGGCGGGCTGCACGCCGACGCGCGCAGGCAGGCCGTGGAGCGGCTGCTCGCCGACGTGCCGGGCGCCGTGGCGCTGCACCACGACCTCGCGACGGCCGCGAAGGGCACGGTGGTGCGGACCGTCCGCGACCGCACCGGCATCGTCTCGGCCGGTGAGGCGCCGCTGGTCAACGACTGCGCGTGCTGCGCCCTGCGCGAGGACCTGGTCCCGGAGCTGGAGCGGCTCGCGGCGGACGGCGTGACCCGGCTCGCGATCGTCGAGCTCTGGGACTCGGTCGAGCCGAAGGCGATGGCCGAGGTGGTCGCGAGCGCCGGACTCCGCCTCACCGGCGTCATCACCGCGGTCGACCCCGCGCTGGTGCTCCCGTACCTCGGCAACGGCGACGACCTCGCCGACGCGGGCCTCGCCGCCGCCACGACCGACCAGCGCACCGTCGCCGACACCTTCGCGCGTCAGCTGGAGTACGCCCCGGTCCTGGCCCTCGCGGACTCGGCGGAGGCCGACGACGAGGACCGCGCCCTGCTGGCCCAGCTCCACCCGACCGCCCGCCGGATTCCGATCGATCCCGCCGCGTCCGACCCCTCTCCGGTCGCCCCCTCGGCCCTCGCCGCCGCGGCACTCGCCGGCTTCGACGTGGAGTCGGCCGCCGCTGCGCAGCATCCGGCCTGCGCGCTGCTGCCCGCGGAGGCGGACGAGTGCGGGGTCGCCACGCTCGTGTGGCACCGGAGCCGGCCGTTCCACCCGGAGCGGCTCTACGCGGCGCTGGAGGACCTGGCCTGCGCCGCCGCGCGCAGCCGGGGCCGGTTCTGGCTCGCGGACCGGCCCGACACCCTGCTGCACTGGGACGCGGCCGGCGGCGCCCTGTGCGTGGAGAGCGCGGGGCCGTGGATGGCGTCCCTGCCCGACGCGGCCTGGGACATGCTGCCGCCGGTGCGCCGGGCCGCCGCCGCGCTCGACTGGCATCCGGAGCACGGCGACTGCTGCCAGCACCTCGTCTTCACCTCGCCGGGCCTGGACCGCGACGGGCTCGAACTGCTCCTGGAGTCCTGCCTGCTGACCGACAGGGAGTACGCCGCCGGCCGCACCGCCTGGAAGCGGCTCCCGCCCGCCTTCGACATCCTCCTGGAGGTCTGACCCCATGGCCCGTGACGCCGGTGCCGGTGGCGCCCGTAACGCCCGCAGTCCCGGACGCAAGCCGTCCGCGCCCCGCCCCAACCCGTTGGATGCGGCGAAGATCACGTACATCGACTACAAGGACACGGACCTTCTGCGGAGGTTCCTCTCCGACCGCGGAAAGATTCGCAGTCGCAGGGTCACCCGGGTCTCGGCCCGGCAGCAGCGACGGCTGGCCCGCGCGATCAAGAACGCCCGCGAGATGGCTCTGCTGCCCTACGCGTCCCGCTAGTCCCGGCCGCCGCGCGGGCGCCGGCCCGTTTCGGGAGGCGCCCGCGGCCCCTCTGTTCCCCAGGTCCCCCAAGGTCCCCGTGGTCTCCGGGGCCTCGACCGCCCCGGCCTGCCCGCCGCCCCCGCCCCGCCCGTTCATTCTTCGGGCGGGGCGGGCCCGTCTCGGAACAGGAACGGCCCGGTGTGCGTCTCTTCCCTTGACGGGGCGCGGAGTTGGAACGATTCGGGCTTCGCGACCGTCAAACCTGTAACCAGGAGAACACCCCCCGTGCACGTGCATCTGCCCATGCATCTGCATGTGAAGACAGCTATGATCCGGGGCAGTTGACCACTGCATCTATGGCAACAGACGCCAATGCACCACCGGGGAGCGACCTGTGGACCACGACGTGTACAACGGCATGGCTGCCACGGAGCTGCACGGGGCGGCCTGGCAGAAGAGCCGGCACAGCAACTCGCAGGGTTCCTGCGTGGAGTTCGCCCGGCTGCCCGGCGGCGAGGTGGCCGTGCGCAACTCGCGCTTCCCCGACGGCCCGGCCCTCGTCTACACCCGCGCGGAGATCGAGGCCATGCTCCTGGGCATCAAGGACGGCGAGTTCGACCACCTGACAGCGGGCTGACGCCGGCGGCCGTCAGGGGCGCGTGCGGACGCGGCGGATGCGGCGGATGCGGCGGATGCACAAGGGTGTATACGGCCTTCCCGGCCCGCGCCCCGCGGCAGGCCACAGCGGCCCGTGGCCCCGGGAGCCCGTAACGCGCGTAGAACCGCGGCGCGAAAAAAGCGCCGCGGTTCGTCACGCCGAGGGCCCCAGGCGGAACAGCGCCCACACGACCTTGCCGTTGAGGGTGTTGGCCAGCGGGTGCCATCCCCAGCCGTCGGCGAAGGACTCGACCAGGAACAGGCCGCGTCCCGACTCCGCCGAGAAGTCGTCGGAGTCGCCCGCGACCGGGCTGTCGTGGCTGGGGTCGCGCACCGCGCACACCAGTCTCTCGGTCCACCGCATCAGGTGCAGCCGCACGGGCGGTTCCTGGTCGGCGGAGCGGGGGGTGTCCGCGGGCAGCGCGTGCCGCAGCGCGTTGGTGACGAGTTCCGAGACCACCAGACAGACGTCGTCGAAGCGGTTGCCCACGTCCCACTGGTCGAGCGTGCGGCGGGTGAACTGCCGTGCGTCGCGCACCGCTTCGTAACGGGGCGGGAGGGCGCAGGAGGCGGCGTTGGAGACGGCCGCCGGGTCCAGTGGCGGAAGCCCCTGCCTTAACGGCTCCAGCATGGTCGATCCATTCGTCCCCATGCGAGGCACTCCCGGGGTTCGCGGTCGTTGCGATGCAGCGGTGGCGCTAGACCATCGTTCCGTCTGCGTTCGGCAGATGCAAGGGCAGATGCACGTGCACGCGCCCGAATTGGACCTTCCCATACCGCTTCTTGGTGCTTTTTTCCGCCATCTCTCCGCCACATTTCTGGGTCTGGCTTGTCTTCTCCTTGTCGTTTCCTGTGTAACTCCCCTGGAAGCTTGCCGTTTCTGTAACCGAACGAGTACTGCTTGAAGTGTTTTAGTGGCAGACTGCGGCCCTTGAAGACGGGTTGGGGAGGCTGGCGAACGTGAGCGCGCAGGAGTCGGGATCGGTGGTACGGCGCATGCTGCTCGGCTCACATCTGAGGCGGCTGCGCGAATCGCGTGGGATCACCCGGGAGAAGGCCGGTTACTCGATCCGAGCCTCCGAATCGAAGATCAGCCGTATGGAGTTGGGCCGGGTGAGCTTCAAGACGAGAGACGTCGAGGATCTGCTGACGCTCTACGGGATCGCCGACGAGGCGGAGCGCAAGTCACTGCTGTCGCTCGCCAAGGAGGCCAACGTCGCGGGCTGGTGGCACAGTTACTCGGACGTCCTGCCCAGCTGGTTCCCGACCTATGTCGGCCTGGAGGGCGCCGCGGCCCACATCCGTTCGTACGAGGTGCAGTTCGTGCACGGGCTGCTGCAGACCGAGGCGTACGCGCACGCGGTCGTCACCCGGGGCATGAGAGGCGAGAGCGGGGCCGACATCGACCGGCGGGTGGCGCTGCGCCTGGAGCGCCAGAAGTACCTCGTGTCGGAGAGCGCGCCCGAGTTCCACGTGGTGCTGGACGAGGCGGCGCTGCGGCGGCCGTACGGCGACCGGGACGTGATGCGCGGTCAGCTCCAGCACCTCATCGACATCTCCCAGCGCCCGAACGTACGGCTCCAGGTCATGCCGTTCAGCTTCGGCGGGCACGCGGGCGAGAGCGGCGCCTTCACGGTGCTCAGCTTCCCCGAGTCCGACCTGTCGGACGTGGTCTACCTGGAACAGCTCACCAGCGCGCTGTATCTGGACAAGCGCGAGGACGTCGCCCAGTACGAGAAGGCGATGAAGGAGCTCCAGCAGGACAGTCCGGGCCCCGACGAGAGCCGCGATTTGCTCAGAGGACTGCTCCAACTCAGTTGAAACACCCGTACGATGACATGTGATCAGACCGTGAAGATGCATGGGCTGTTGCCTCGGGCAGCAAGGGATTGAGGGATCACATGTCGTCGTCCTACTTCACCGACCTGGCTCAGCAGTACATCGACGGCCGATGGCGTCCGGGCACCGGGTCCTGGGACATCATCGACTTCAATCCGTACGACGGTGAGAAGCTTGCCTCGATCACGATAGCCACGGTCGACGAGGTGGACGAGGCCTACCGGGCCGCCGCCCGCGCCCAGAAGGAATGGGCGGCGACGAACCCGTACGCGCGGCGGGCCGTGTTCGAGAAGGCGCTGCGGATCGTCGAGGAGCGCGAGCAGGAGATCGCCGAGGTGATCGTCGCGGAACTCGGCGGCACCCGGCTGAAGGCCGGCTTCGAACTGCACCTCGCCAAGGAGTTCCTGCGCGAGTCGGTCAACCTGGCGCTGCGGCCCGAGGGCAAGATCATCCCCTCGCCCGGCGACACCAAGGAGAACCGCCTCTACCTCGTCCCGGTCGGCGTCGTCGGTGTGATCAGCCCCTTCAACTTCCCGTTCCTGCTGTCCCTGAAGTCCGTGGCGCCCGCCCTGGCCCTCGGCAACGGTGTGGTCCTCAAGCCGCACCAGAACACCCCCGTCGTGGGCGGCTCCCTGGTCGCGAAGATCTTCGAGGACGCGGGCCTGCCCGCCGGTCTGCTCAACGTGGTGATCACCGACATCGCGGAGATCGGCGACGCCTTCCTGGAGCACCCGGTCCCGAAGGTCATCTCCTTCACCGGCTCCGACAAGGTCGGCCGCCATGTCGCGACCGTCTGCGCCGCGCAGTTCAAGCGCTCGATCCTCGAACTGGGCGGCAACAGCGCCCTGGTGGTCCTGGACGACGCGGACGTCGACTACGCCGTGGACGCCGCGGTCTTCAGCCGGTTCGTGCACCAGGGCCAGGTCTGCATGGCCGCGAACCGCATCCTCGTGGACCGCTCGGTCGAGACGGAGTTCACCGAGAAGTTCGTGGCCAAGGTGAAGTCCCTCAAGGTCGGCGACCCGGGCGACCCGGAGACCGTCATCGGCCCGGTCATCAACTCCTCGCAGGCGGACGCGCTCTCGTCCGTCGTGAGCCAGGCGCTCGCCGAGGGCGCGACCGCGCTCGTGCGGGGCACCACCACCGACAACCTCGTCGAGCCGACCGTCCTGACCGGTCTGCCCGCCGCGTCCGACCTTCTCCGGCAGGAGATCTTCGGCCCCGTCGCGCTCCTCGTGCCGTTCGACGGCGAGGAGGAGGCGGTACGGATCGTCAACGACACCCCGTACGGGCTCAGCGGCGCCGTGCACACCGCCGACGTCGAGCGCGGTGTCTCCTTCGCCAAGCGGATCGACACGGGCATGTTCCACGTGAACGACGGCACCGTGCACGACGAGCCGCTGGTCGCCTTCGGCGGCGAGAAGTCCTCGGGCCTGGGCCGGCTGAACGGCGAGGCCACGGTCGAGGCGTTCACCACCCAGAAGTGGATCTCGGTCCAGCACGGCCGCAGCTTCTTCCCGTTCTGAGGGGTACCGAGCGGTTCCGAGTGGTATCGAGCGGTTCCTGAGCCGACAGGTCCGCGCCGGGTCCCGGTGGGCCCGGCGCGTGGGGCGGCCCTAGGGCGTGCCTGACGCCGCCCGGCCGCCCTCCGGGCGACGACGGGAATTGTCAGACAGCCCCTAGGCTTGACCGCATGTCAGCGATCCGCCTTCTCGTCCTCGGCGCCGTACGTCAGCACGGCCGGGCCCACGGCTACCAGGTGCGCAACGACCTGGAGTACTGGGGCGCGCACGAGTGGTCCAACGCCAAGCCGGGTTCGATCTACCACGCGCTCAAGCAGATGGCGAAGCAGGGAATGCTGATCGCCCACGAGATCGCGCCCTCCACGGTCGGCGGTCCGCCGCGCACGGAGTACGAGATCACGGAGAAGGGTACGGCGGAGTACCTCTCCCTGCTGCGCGAGTCCCTGACCTCGTACGACCAGAAGCCGGACGTGCTCTCCGCGGCGCTCGGCTTCGTGGTGGACCTCGGCCGCGAGGAGGCGCTCGAACTCCTGGAGGAGCGGGTGCGGGGCATCGAGGAGTGGCGTACGGCCGTCACCGAGCACTATGTGCCGGACGACGGGCCCGGCCAGCTCGGTCACATCGGCGAGATCATGAACTTCTGGGTCCACTCCGCCGACAGCGGCGCCGAGTGGACCCGCGGCCTGATCCAGCGGATCAAGGGCGGCGCGTACACCTTCGCGGGGGAGGGCGAGCCGTTCGTCGGGGTGCTCTCGGAGGGCGAGGAGAACCCGTACAGCACGGGGCGGACGCATCCGGAAGACGTCGGTTAATCAAGTTTGACCAAAGCCTTGCGCGGGCATACCCTCCGTCGGTGCGTGGGTAGTCAAGTTTGAGTAATCGGGGATTCCCTGTGGGGGATCGGCTGTACATGGAGGGAGCCCGATGACCGACGTGATTGTCGTCGAGGGCGTGCGGAAGCGGTACGGGAACAAGTACGCGCTGGACGGGCTCGATCTGCGGGTCGCGCGCGGCACGGTGCACGCGCTGCTCGGCCCCAACGGCGCGGGCAAGACGACCCTGGTCAGGGTCCTGTCCACGCTGCTGCGGCCCGGCGGGGGCCGGGTGGAGGTGGCCGGACACGACGTGGTGACCGGGGCACGGGAGGTGCGCCGCCGGATCGGTCTGCTCGGCCAGCACGCGGCACTCGACGAGGAACTGGGCGGACACCAGAACCTGGAGATGTTCGGACGCCTCTATCACCTGGGTGCCCGCCACGCGCGCGTGCGGGCCGACGAGCTCCTGGAGCGCTTCGGCCTCGCGGACACGGGCCGCAAGCCGGTCAAGCGGTACAGCGGCGGTATGCGGCGGCGCCTGGATCTGGCCGCCTCGCTCATCACCGAACCGGAGGTGCTCTTCCTCGACGAGCCGACCACGGGCCTCGACCCGCGGGGCAGGACCGAGGTGTGGGAGGCGGTGCGCTCCCTGGTCGGCGGCGGTACGACGGTCCTGCTCACCACGCAGTACCTGGAGGAGGCGGACCAGCTCGCCGACGGGATCTCGCTGCTCGACCGGGGGCGGATCGTCGCGGGCGGCACGGCCGACGAGCTGAAGGCGCTGGCGGGCGGCGACCGTATCGACGTGGTGCTGCGGGACGGCGGCCGGCTGGGAGCCGCGGTCGCCCTGCTGCCGCTCGCCAGGGCGGAGATCTCGGTGGACGTGGACCGGCGGCTGCTGAGCGCCCCGGTCGTGGACCGCATGAAGGCGCTCGCCGGGGTCGTACGGGCACTGGAAGAGGCCGGGATCGAAGCTGAGGACGTGGCGCTGCGGCGGCCGACGCTGGACGAGGTGTTCCTGCGGCTGACCGCGGACGGCGAGCTCGGCTCCGACCCCGCGAAGGAGGCGGTGTGAGCACGTACGCGCTGAGCGATTCCTGGGTCATGACCCGCCGCGAACTCGCCCACTGGGTGCGGCAGCCGGCCCAGGTCCTGGTCGGGCTGGTCTTCCCGGTGATGCTGCTGCTGATGTTCAGCTATCTGATCGGCGGCGGCCGGGGCGTCGAGGGCGACTACGTCGACTTCCTGGTGCCCGGCATGTTCGCGCTGACCATGGCCTTCGGCCTGGAGGGCACGATGCTGGCCGTCACCCAGGACCTCAACAAGGGAGTGATCGACCGCTTCCGCTCGATGCCCATGGCCGACGGGGCGGTCCTGGTGGGCCGTTCGGCCGCCGACATGCTCCAGTCGGCGCTCGGCCTGTTCGTGCTGATGGGGGTCGGATACGCGCTCGGCTGGCGCGCGCACGGCACCCTGGGCGCCTTCCTGGGCGCCGTGGGCCTGCTTCTGCTGCTGCGGTTCGCGATGCTGTGGATCGGCATCCTGCTGGCGATGGTGGCGGGCAGACCGGAGATGGTGCAGGCCGTGCAGATCCTGGTCTGGCCCGTCGGCTTCCTCTCCAACGCCATCGCGACCCCCGAGTCCATGCCGGACTGGCTGGCCACGGTCGTCGCGTGGAACCCGCTGTCCCGGACGGCGACGGCGGTACGCGACCTGTTCGGCTCGCCGGGCGCCGAGGCGGGGCACGTCTGGGCGGCGATCGCCTGGCCGCTGGCCCTGCTGGCGGTCTTCTTCCCGCTGGCGGTACGGAGGTTCGGCGCGCTAGGCAAGTAGCCCTGCAAGTAGTCCTGCACGTAGCCGTGCACGTGTCCGGGCAGGCGCAGCGGCGACGGGGTGGCCGGGCCCCCGGCCACCC